>JBKBSR010000223.1:0-5577 GCA_046291055.1 Roseococcus sp. | reverse complement strand
CCGCCTCCTCCGGAACCAGCGCGAGCGGCAGGCCCAGCTCCTCGCAGCGCGCCCAGAGCGCGGCGGGCCATTCCCCGGCCTCGACGCGGCGCAGCAGCGCCACGCCGGCCTCCTCGGCCAGCAGCCGCTCCATCTGCTCCAGGACGATCTCGCGCATCAGCGCAGCCCCAGTTCGCGCGCGATGATGCCGCGCAGGATTTCGCGCGTGCCGCCGCGCAGGCTGAAGGTGGGCGAGAGCTGCACGAGGTCGTCGAGCAGCGCGCGCAGGGGGGGCGGCATCTCCTCCGGGTCGAGCAGGGCGCGCAGCGCCTCGGGCAGCGCCTGCTCGAAGGCGTTGCCGAGATCCTTGAGCAGCGCCGCCTCGCGCGCCGGGTCCTCGCCCTTCTCCAGCATGGCCGCGAGCGAGAGCGACATCCGCCGCAGCGTGGCCAGCCGCGCGACGAGCCGGCCCACCGCGGCCTCCGCGCCCGGCGCGCCGCGCAGCGCCTCCAGCCCCTCGGCCAGCGCCGGGAAGGAGGAGAGATAGCGATCGGGCCCGCTGCGCTCGAAGGCGAGCTCGCTCGTCGCCTGCGCCCAGCCCGCGCCCTCGCGGCCGAGCAGCGCCTCCTCGGGCAGAAGCACGTCGTCGAAGGTCACCTCGTTGAAGCTCTCCTCGCCCAGCAGGTCGCGGATCGGGCGGATGGAGACCCCGGAGAGGCGAAGGTCCACCAGGAACTGCGAGAGGCCGAGATGGCGCGACCCACCCTCGGGCGGCGGCGAGGTGCGCACCAGCGCGATCATGTAGTCCGAGAGGTGCGCGAAGGTCGTCCAGATCTTGCGGCCGTTGAGCTTCCAGCCGCCAGGCACGCGCTCCGCGCGGGTGCGGAGCGCGGCGAGGTCGCTGCCCGCCTCGGGTTCGGAGAGGCCGATGCAGAAGGCGAGCTCCCCGCGCGCGATGGCGGGCAGCAGGCGGCGCTTCTGCGCCTCGCTCCCGAGCCGCAGGATCAGCGGGCCCGACTGGCGGTCCGCGATCCAGTGCGCGCCGACCGGCGCGCCGGCCGCGAGCATCTCCTCCAGCACCACCGCGCGCTCGAGCCCGCTGCGCGCCTGGCCGCCGTATTCGCGCGGCCAGACCATGCCGATCCAGCCGCGCGCCCCCACCGCGCGCGAGAAGGCGCGGTCGAATCCCATCCAGGAGCGCGCGCGCACCGCCGGCGTCCAGTCGCGGCCGGCCTCGGCGAGAAAGGCGCGCACCTCGGCGCGCAGGGCGGCCGCACCCGCGGGAATCTCCGGCACGTCGAAGCGCATCGCATTTCCTCCGCGCGCGAGCCTATCGCCCCCGCGTGGACAGCGCGACCCCCCGCACCTACTGTCCCGCCGCGAGAGCGGGGAGAGAGGGGTTCATGGACCAGTTCGGCATCGGCCAGCCCGTGCGCCGCAAGGAGGATGTGCGGCTGCTGACGGGGCACGGCGCCTACACCGACGACCTGGTGCGCGAGAACATGGCCTGGATGGCGGTGCTGCGCAGCCCGCACGCGCATGCGCGCATCGCCGCCCTCTCCACCGCCGCCGCCGAGGCCGCCCCCGGCGTGATCGCGGTGCTGACGGCGAAGGAGGCGCGCGCCGACGGGCTCGGCCTCTTTCCCGTGCTCGTGGAGGTGCCCGGGCGCGACGGCCAGCCCCTCTGGTGCCCGCCGCGCGAAATCCTGCAGGGGGAGGTGGTGCGCTTCGTCGGCGACCCCGTGGCGCTGGTGGTGGCGGAGACGCGCGCCCAGGCGATGGACGCGCTCGAGCTCATCGAGGTGGACTACGACATCCTTCCCGCGGTGACGGAGACGGGCGCCGCGCTCGACCCCGACGCCCCGGTGATCTGGCCCGAGCGCGGCTCCAACCTCTGCGTCCACTGGTCGAGCGGGCGCGAGGCGGAGGTGGAGGCCGCCTTCGCCCGCGCGGCCCGCACCGTGCGGGTGGCGCTGGTGAACAACCGCCTCGTCGGCAACCCGATGGAACCGCGCGTGGCGCTCGGCGAATACGACGCCGCGACGGGCCGCTACACGCTGCACTCGCCCACCCAGGGCGTGGTGCGCGTGCGCGAGGGGCTGGCGAAGCACGTCTTCCAGGCGCCGAAGGAGCGGATGCGCGTCGTCAGCCTCGATGTGGGCGGCGGCTTCGGGCTGCGGGGCAAGCTCTTCCCCGAGAGCGCCATGGTGCTCTGGGCGGCGAAGCGCACCGGCCGGCCGGTGAAGTGGCGGGCCGACCGCACCGAGACCTTCCTCTGCGACCCGCACGGGCGCGACCATGTGACGCGCGCCGAGATGGCCTTCGACGCGAACGCGCGCATCCTCGGCATGCGGGTGGACACCATGGCGGCGATGGGCGCCTATCTGCTCGATTTCGGCCCGCGCATCCCCACCATCGCCGGCGGGCGCATCCAGGGCACCGTCTATGACATGCAGGCGGTGAACGTGCAGGTGCGCTGCGTCTTCACCAACACCGTGCCGACCGACGCCTATCGCGGCGCGGGCCGGCCCGAGGCGGCCTATGTGATCGAGCGGCTGCTCGACCAGGGCGCGCTGGCCTTCGGCATCGGGCGCGAGGAGATCCGCGCGCGCAACTACATCCGTCCCGAGCAGATCCCCTACGTCAACAGCGCGGGCAACGAGATCGACAGCGGGCGCTTCGAGGAGACCCAGCGCCTCGCCCTCGCGCTCGACGACTGGGAAGGCTTCGCCGCCCGCCGCGCCGAGAGCGCCGCGCGCGGACGGCTGCGCGGCCGGGGGCTCGGCTATTTCATCGAGGCCTCGGGCGGGCAGCCGGCGGAATGGGCGCGGGTGCGCATCACCCCCGCAGGCGAGGCGCTGGTGCATGTGGGCACCTTCAGCCACGGCCAGGGCCATGAGACGGCCTTCGCCCAGGTGCTGCACGCGAAGCTCGGCATCCCCTTCGAGAAGGTGCGCCTGGTGCAGGGCGATTCCGACCTCGTGCCCCAGGGCGGCGGCACGGGCGGCTCGCGCTCCTCGCAGATGGGCGGCGTGGCCGTGGCGCGCGCGAGCGAACTCGTGCTGGCCAAGGCGAAGCGCCTGGCCGCGCATCTGCTGGAATGCGCGGAGGCCGACATCGAGCACGCGGGCGAGGTGTTCCGCATCGCAGGCACCGACCGGAGCATCACCTGGGCCGCGCTGGCCGCCGCCGAGATCCCGGGCGAGACCCCCGGCCTCGACGAGGAGCTGCTCTACAAGCGCAACACCGAATGCAACTTCCCCAATGGCTGCCACGTCGCGGAGGTGGAGGTGGACCCCGAGACGGGCGAGGTGGCGGTGGTGCGCTATGCGGCGGTGGACGATGTGGGCGTGCCGCTCAACCCGCTGCTGGTGCATGGGCAATGCCATGGCGGAATCGTCTCGGGCATCGGCCAGGCGATCTACGAGCACGCGCGCTACGACGCCGAGAGCGGCCAGCTCCTCACCGCGAGCTTCCAGGACTACTGCCTGCCGCGCGCGGCCGACATCCCGGAGCTCGCCGTGGACCTGAACGTCGTGCCCTGCCCCTCCAACGACCTCGGCGTGAAGGGCGCGGGCGAGGGGGGGGCCTGCGGCGCGCCGCCCGCGGTGGTGGGCGCGGTGTGCGACGCGCTGGGCATCGCGCATCTCGACATGCCGCTGACGCCCGAGAAGGTCTGGCGCGCGCTGGCGGCGGGGGGCGCGCCCTGGCCTGAGCCTAGCCCGCCGTGATGCCGAGCGCGCGGATCATCCCGCCGATCTCGCGCACATCCCCCTCGACGAAGGCGGTGAACTCGGCGGGGCCGAGCGGCGCGGGCGTGATCGCGTGCTCGGCCAGGCGCCGGCGCACGGCCTCGGTGCGCAGCCCCGCCTGGGTGGCCGCGTCCAGCCGCTCGACGATGGCGGGCGGCAGGCCGGCGGGGCCGGAGATTCCCACCCAGTTCAGCGCGACCAGTTCCGGCTGGCCGAGCTCGCGCAGGGTAGGCAGCGCGGGGGCCATGAGGTTGCGCTCGGGGCTGGAGACGGCGATGCCGCGCAGCCGCCCGGCCGCGAAGTGCTCCACGTATTGCGGCAGCGTGTCGAAGGCGAGCGGCACCTGGCCGTTCAGCAGATCGGGCAGCAGCGCGGCCGAGCCGCGATAGGGCACATGGCTCAGCGGCACGCCGAGCCGCCGCTGGAACATCTCGGCCAGGATATGCCCCACCGAGCCGGCGCCCGAGCTGCCATAGGCCGGCGGGCTCGGCTGCGCGCGCATCCAGGCCAGCAGCCCGGGCAGGTCCGTCGCCGGGATGAAGGCCGGGTTCACCACGACGGCGATGGGCGCGGCGCCGATGAAGGTGACATGGGTGAAGCTGCGCAGCGGATCGTAGCCGAGGTTCGGATAGAGCGGCGGCGAGGTGGTGATGGGCGCCGAGTTCGACAGCAGCAGGTTGTAGCCGTCCGGCGCCTCGCGCGAGAGGGCGAGGGCGGCGATGGTCCCGCCCGCGCCGGCGCGGTTCTCCACCACGAAGCGCTGGCCGAGCGTGGCGGAGTAGTGCTCGGCCAGCACCCGCGCGGTGATGTCGGAGGAACCGCCCGGAGGGAATGTCACGAGGATGCGCACGGGCCGCGTGGGCCAGGCGGCCTGGGCGCGCGCCTGCAAGGCGGGCAGGCAGAGTCCTGCCGCAAGGGCAGGCAGATGGCGGCGCAGCATGGGGGCCTCCGTGGTTGCGGAGGGGATCAGGCAGGAAACGTGCCGGATGACGCGCCCATCATGGCCAGCGCCGCCTCCACGCCCAGCAGCGTGGAATCCCACAGCGGAACGCCCGCCACCTCGCGCCCCAGCGCGGCCGCCGGATAGTTGGTGCACCAGGCGAGCAGCAGCTCGCAGCGGGAGGCGACGGCCGCGCATTGCGCGCGGATCGTCCCGGCGGGCACGGCGGCGTAGGAGAGGTTGTCGGAGAGGCCGAGATGGCTCTCCGCGCTCACCTCCCAGCCGCGGGCGGCGAAGGCGGCGATCAGGCGGCGCTGATACTCGGCCGTATAGGGGGTGACGAGGCCGATCCGCACCGGCCCGCGCGCGGCGAGCCGCGCCTCCAGCGCCAAAGCCGAGGTGGTGGCCGGAACCCCTGTCGCCGCCGCGATGCGCGCCACGAGATCGCGGTCGTGATCGAGCCCGATCATCCCGCCCTTGGAGCCGTTCCACAGGATCACCTCGGGCTGCGCGTGCGCGAGCAGCGCCGCCGCGCGCAACATGCCCTCGAGGTCGTAGCGGTCGGGGAAGGGATCGGCCGCGCCATGCACGGCGATGCGCGAGAAGATGGGCAGGATGTCGGCCCGGTCGCGCAGCGCGGCCTGGGTCACCGCCTCCACCACCCGGTTGCCCGAGGGCGTGATGGTGGCGAGCACCCTGGGCCCGGCCAGCCTCATCCGCGCACGAGCGAGACGATGGCCGAGCGGGGCGGCTGGCCGGGGGTGAACTCGGGCCAGCGCGTGGCGGGGCGCTCGAAGCTCGCCCCCTGCTCCGCGCCGGGGCGGCGCACGCCGGCGAAGAGCGTGCCGCCATCGGGGCTGACCGCCACCCCGCCCAGATCCGCCGCGCGCGGGGCGGCGTAGAGGG
>JBKBSR010000222.1:0-5620 GCA_046291055.1 Roseococcus sp. | reverse complement strand
GGGTGTGGGGGTGGTGTCACCGTTGCTGCACATCCCTCTCTGTTTCTTGGGGGTGGATGCCCCCCTCGACGCGCCGCCGCGGCTCGGGGCCGACACGGCGGCGGTGCTGCGCGAGGCGCTGGGGCTGGACGAGGACCGGCTCGAGGCGCTGGCGGCGGCGGGGGTGATCGGGCTGGGCGAGGCCCGGCCCGGCGCGGCCGATCAGGGCCCGGGGAGGAACTCGACGAAGTATTCGTAGTTGTCGGCGTTGGCGAGGGCCTGCGCGGAATCCTGGCGGGCGAGCTTGAGTGCGGCCTCGGGCCCGTAGCCCGCATCCACCGTGCCGAGGGCGGCGTGGCTCGCCTCGTGGATGACGATGCCGAAGCGCGAATCGCGCCCCGCCTCGGGCGCAGCGAAGAAGCCCGCGCAGAAGCCCATCACGCGCGCCGCGGGGCGCGTGTAGGCCAGCGGGCCGCGCGCGCAGGCCTGGGGGTGCAGGCATTCGAAGCGGAAGGCGTCCTCGCGCGCGAGGACGGCCGCGATGGTCTTGAGGTTCTGCGCCAGCACCGGGCGCGGCGCATCGCCGAACCAGCGCCGCACATGCGCGTGATCGGGCGCGCGGAAGAGGAAGGCGATGGCCTCGGCCTGGCGCGCGCGCGCGGTGGCGAAGGCGGCGCGGATCGGGCCCATCTGCGCGGCGCTGCAGCGGCCATCGGGCTCGGCAGGCCGGGGCTTGCCCTGGGCCAGCGCCGGCGGCGCGAGCAGCAGCAGCGCGAGCAGCAGCGCGGCGCGGCGGGGCAGGGCGGGCATGGGCTCTCCTCGCACGCAGAGTGCGGCGCGCAAGGGCGGCGGGCAAGCGGGGAGGGGATGGTAGTGGTGGGCGGACTTGAACCGCCGACCCCGGCATTATGAGTGCCGTGCTCTAACCAGCTGAGCTACACCACCACGCCGGGCGCGATTTAGGCCGCGGGGGCGGCAGGGTCAACCTGCGCGCCGCGCGCGCCCGCCCCGTGCAGGGCGGCGCGGATCACCCCGCCCGCCAGCACCCGCGCCCCGTCATAGAGCACCGCCGCCTGGCCCGGCGCGGCGATGGCGGGCGTCTCCGGCGTGAGGGTGAGCGTCTCGCCGTCCCACTCCGCCGTCATCGGCTGGGGCTGCTCGCGCCCACGCAGCTTGGCCGTGACGCGCAACGGTGCCTCGGGCGGGGGGATGAGCCAGTTCACCTCGCCGACCCGCACCTGCGGGGCCGGCAGCGCCGCGCGCGGGCCCACCACCACGCGCCGGCGCGCGGCGTCCAGCGCGGTGACGAAGAGCCGCTCTCCCCCGCCGATGCCCAGGCCCCGCCCCTGGCCCACCGTGTAGCGCGCAAGGCCGCGATGCGTCCCGAGCACCCGGCCCTCGGCGTCCACGATCTCGCCCGGCGCCAGGGCCTCGGGGCGCAGGCGGCCCACGATCTCGGCGTGGTCGCCCGAGGGCGCGAAGCAGATGTCCTGGCTGTCGGGCTTCTCGGCCACGGGCAGGCCGAGCCGCGCCGCATGGGCGCGCACCTCGGCCTTGCCCGCCATGCCGCCCAGGGGGAACAGCACGCGCGCGAGCTGCGCGGGCGTGGTCATGGCCAGGAAATAGGACTGGTCGCGCGCCGCATCGGCCGCGCGGTGCAGCTCCGGCCCCTCGGCGCCGTCCAGGCGGCGCGCGTAATGGCCGGTGGCCAGCGCCTCGCAGCCCAGATCATCGGCCAGCTCCACCAGATCCTGGAACTTCACCGTCTGGTTGCAGGCGATGCAGGGGATGGGCGTCTCGCCCCGGGCGTAGGCGTCGGCGAAGGGCTCGATCACGGCGCGGCGGAAACGCGCCTCGCGGTCCAGCACATAGTGCGGGATGCCGAGATGGGCGGCGACGTTGCGCGCGTCGTGGATGTCCTGGCCGGCGCAGCAGGCGCCCTTGCGCGCCACGGCCGCGCCATGGTCGTAGAGCTGCAGCGTGGCGCCGATCACCTCATGGCCCTGCTCGCGCAGCAGCCCCGCCACCACCGAGGAATCCACGCCGCCCGACATGGCGACGAGCATCCTCATGGCGCGGCGTCCAGCCCCTGCTGCCAGAAGGCCTGCTCCAGCCGCGCCGCCTCGGCGAAGTCGCGCGCCAGGCGCGCGAAGCGCGCCGCGCCGCCGTGGCTCTCGCCCAGCGCGTCGATGCGCGCGGCGGCCGCCTCGGCCAGAGCCTGGTAGTCGGGCGCGGCATAGGTGTCGATCCAGGACTGGTAGGGGTTGCCGTCCACGCGCCGCGCGGGGTCCGCCATGATGCGCCGCGCCACCTCGCCATAGCCCACCGTGCAGGGGGCGAGGGCGATCTCGAGGTCCAGGATGTCGCCGGCCAGGCCGCGGTCCAGCACCCAGCGGGTGTAGCTCACCGTCTCGGCGGATTCGGGCACGGCGACCACCTCGGCCTCCGACAGCCCCCATTCCGCGCAATACTTCAGGTGCAGCTTCGTCTCGTCGAGGATGGCGAGCACCGCGGCCGCCTTCTCGCGCATGGCGGCGAGGCTCTCTCCCTTCACCACCGCCAGCGCCTTGGCGCGCGCGAAATGGATGAGGAAGAGGTAGTCCTGGATCAGATAGTGGCGGAAGGCCGCGAGCGGCAGCGTGCCGGCCGAGAGCTGCCGCACGAAGGGGTGCCAAGTGTAGCCTGTCCAGTCCGCGCCCGCGGCGTCGCGCAAGGCGCGGAACAGCCCGCCTTCGCGCCCGAAGGCGAACGGGTCGGCCGTCCGTCCGCCGGAGGCGGACCCTTCAGCCCCCGGCATTGCGGCTGCCCGCCGGAAGCTTCACCACCAGCCCATCCAGCGCCTCGGTCATGATGATCTGGCAGCCGAGCCGGCTGGTCTCCTGCAGGTCGAAGGCGAGGTCGAGCATGTCCTCCTCGTCCTCGGTCGGCTCGACGAGCTTGGGGAACCAGGCGGGGTCCACGATCACATGGCAGGTGGAGCAGGCGAGGCTGCCCTCGCACGCGCCTTCGATGTCCACCCCGTGGCGGTGCGCGATCTCGAGCACGGAGAGGCCAAGCGGCGCCTCCACCTCGCGGCGCGTGCCGT
The DNA here is from genome assembly GCA_046291055.1 of Roseococcus sp. Classification (GTDB taxonomy): domain Bacteria; phylum Pseudomonadota; class Alphaproteobacteria; order Acetobacterales; family Acetobacteraceae; genus Roseococcus. The sequence continues at coordinate 2,556 of JBKBSR010000222.1, read as the reverse complement.
CGCGCTCGATGAACGTCATCTTGGGCATGGAAGCAGGCTACTCCGCGGCGGCTGGGGTGGAGGCGAGGCGCTTCCAGGCCGCGCCGATCAGGGCGGCGGCCTGCTGCGCCTCGGCGGGCGAGGTAAAGCGGCCGAGGCCGATCCGCAAGGTGCGCAGGCATTCCTCGCGCGGCAGGCCCATCGCGGTCAGCACATGGGAGGGGGCGATCTCGGCCGAGCTGCAGGCCGAGCCGGTGGAGAGCATCACCTCCGGCAGCGCCGCCAGCAGATCGGCCGCGCGCACGCGCGGGAAGGTGAGGTTGAGGTTGCCCGCCACCCGCTGCTCCCAGGCGCCGTTCACGCGCAGCCCGGGGATCTCGGCCATCAGGCCCTCGAGCAGGATCTGCCGCTGGCCGGCGATGCGGCCGGCGTCCAGCGCGCCCTCGGCGGCGGCGATGCGCGCGGCCTCGCCCAGCCCCACCACCAGCGGCGCGGGCAGAGTGCCCGAGCGCAGCCCGCGCTCCTGCCCGCCGCCGGAGAAGAGGGGGGCGAGGCGCACCCGCGGCCGCCGGCGCACATAGAGCGCGCCGATGCCCTTCGGCCCGTACATCTTGTGGCCGGAGAGCGAGAGCAGATCGGCCCCGATCGCCTCCACATCCAGCGGGATGCGCCCGGCGGCCTGCGCCGCGTCGGTGTGGAACAGGGCGCCATGCGCCTTGGCCAGAGCGCCGATGGCCGCGAGGTCCTGCACCACCCCCGTCTCGTTGTTCACCGCCATGACGGAGACGAGCAGGGTGGGGACGCAGAGCGCCTCCTCCAGCGCCGCGAGGTCGAGCAGCCCGTCGCCGCGCACGGGCAGCACCACCGGCTCGAACCCCTCGGCGGCGATGTCGCGCACGCTCTCCAGCACGCATTTGTGCTCGGTGGCGAGGGTGATGACGCGCCGGCGCGGCCCCTCCACGGCGAAGCGCGCCGCGCCCTTGATGGCGAGGTTGTTGCTCTCCGTCGCGCCGGAGGTGAGCACGATCTCGCGCGCATCGGCGCCGATCAGCGCCGCCACATGGGCGCGGGCCGCCTCCACCGCCTCCTCCGCAGCGCGGCCCATGGCGTGCTCGACGCTGTGGGGGTTGGCGAAATTCTCCTCCCACCAGGGGCGCATGGCGGCGAGCACGCGCGGGTCGGGCGGGGTGGTGGCGTGGTGGTCGAGGTAGAGGGGCCGGTTCGGGCGCATGCGCCCTATGTGGCGCGAAGCCCGCGCCGTGACGAGAGGCGCGCGCGCATCTCCCCCCAGGCGGCGAGGAAGCGGTCGGGCGCGTCCTGCGGCGCGTTCCAGGGAAGGGAGACGCGGATGCCGCAGCCCGCCTCGGCGCCGAAGCCCATCGCCTCCAGCACATGCGAGCGCGCGACCCGGCCCGAGGAGCAGGCCGCCCCGGCCGAGACGCGGACCCCGGCGAGGTCCAGCGCGATCACCTGGGTCTCGGCCGGCACGCCGGGCAGGATGATGAGGCTGGTGTTGGGCAGGCGGGGCGCCGAGGCGCCGGCGATGACGGCCTCGGGGGCGAGGGCGCGCACCCCCGCCTCGATGGCGTCGCGCAGCGCGGCGAGGCGCGCCGCCTCGCAGGGCAGCCCGATCACCGCGCCGAAGCCGGCCAGGGCGGGCAGGGCTTCGGTGCCGCCGCGCCGCCCGCGCTCCTGCCCGCCGCCCGCCAGCAGGGGCGGGCAGGGCAGGCCGGGGCGCAGCAGAAGCGCCCCCGCCCCCGGCGGGCCGCCCAGCTTGTGCGCCGAGAGGGCGAGGGAATCGGCGGCGGGCAGCGGCCCCTCGCGCGCCGCCTGGACCGCGTCCACATGCAGCAGCGCGCCATGGGCGGCGCAGAGGGCGGCGATCTCGGCGAGCGGGTGGCGCACCCCCGTCTCGTTGTTGGCGGCCATGGCGCAGACCAGGGCGGGCGGACCGGCGCGCAGCGCGGCCTCCAGCGCCTCCAGCGCCAGGGTGCCGTCGCCATGCACGGGCAGGGCCTGCGCCCCCGGCGCGGCGGCGCGCACCGCCGCGTGCTCGGTGGCGCCGACCAGCAGGCGCCTGCCCCGGCCGAGCGCGTGCAGCGCCAGCGCATTGGCCTCGGTGCCGCCCGAGGTCAGCACCACATCGGCCGGGCTGGCCCCCGCGCGGGCGGCGATGGCGGCGCGGGCGCGCTCGAGCAGGGCGCGGGCGGCGCGCCCGGCGGCATGGACGGAGGAAGGGTTGCCGCCGAGGTCGAGCGCCTCGAGCAGCGCGGCGCGCGCCTCGGGGCGCAGCGGCTCGGTGGCGTTGGCGTCGAGGTAGAGGCCGGACATGCGCCGCGGCGGGTGGCGCCCCCTCAGGCCCCCGTCCATTCCTCGGCCGGCAGCGGGCTGGCCGCGCGGCCGGTCACCCGCCCGCGCACCACATCCTCGAGCGTCAGCCCGTCGAGGAAGAGGCGGATCTGCTCGCCGAGCTCCGCCCAGAGGTCATGGGTCATGCAGCGGCGGCCGGCGATGCAGCCGGGCGCCCCCTCCTCGCAGCGTGTGGCGCGGATGGGCTCGTCCACCGCGTCCACGATG
>JBKBSR010000221.1:0-5652 GCA_046291055.1 Roseococcus sp. | reverse complement strand
TCGGCCCCTCGTCCACGCCGGGGCTCACCAGATGCACGGTGCAGCCGTGCAGCCGCACCCCGGCCTCCAGCGCGCGGCGGTGGGTGTCCAGCCCCTTGAAGCTCGGCAGCAGCGAGGGGTGGATGTTCAGCATCCGCCCCTCCCAGCGGCGCGCGAACCCCTCGGTCAGCACCCGCATGAAGCCGGCCAGCGCGACGATGCCGATCCGCCACGCCTCCAGCGCCGCCTGCAGCTCCGCCTCGAAGGCCTCGCGCGGGCGGCCGCGGCTCTCCGCCACCGCCACCGGCACGCCCGCCGCCGCGGCGAGACGGAGCCCGCCCGCATCGGCGCGGTTGGAGAGCACGAGGGCGATCTCGGCCGGATAGTCCGGCGCGCGCGCCGCCTCGATCAGCGCGGCCATGTTGGAGCCGCGGCCCGAGATGAGGATCGCCACGCGCGCCTTCACAGCGGCAGCGGCCCCTCCAGCGCCACCCGCGCCTCGCCCGCGCCGGGGGCGAGGCGGCCCACCACATGCGCCTCCTCGCCCACCGCGCGCAGCGCGGTCAGCGCCACCTCCGCATCCGCCTCGGCCACCACCAGCACCATGCCGAGGCCGCAGTTGAACACGCGCAGCATCTCGGCCTCGGCCACGCCGCCGGCCCGCGCGAGCCAGGAGAACACATCGGGCACCGGCCAGCTTCCGGCGCGCAGCTCCGCCACCACCCCCTCCGGCAGCACGCGCGGCAGGTTGCCGGGCAGCCCGCCGCCGGTGATGTGCGCCGCCGCCTTGAGCAGCCCGGAGCGGTGCAGCGCGAGCACGCTCTTCACATAGATCCGCGTGGGCGCGAGCAGCGCGCGGCCGAGCGGAAGCTGCGGCGCGAAGGGCGCGGGGGCGTCGAGGCCGAGGCCGCTCGCCTCCACGATGCGCCGCACCAGGGAGAAGCCGTTGGAATGCACGCCGGTGCTGGCCAGCCCGATCAGCGCATCGCCCGCCGCCACGGCGCGCGGCAGCAGCGCGCCCCGCTCCGCCGCGCCGACCGCGAAGCCCGCGAGGTCGTAGTCGCCCGCGCGATACATGCCCGGCATCTCGGCCGTCTCGCCGCCCACCAGGGCGCAGCCGGCCAGGCGGCAGCCCTCGGCGATGCCGGCCACCACCTCGGCCGCCTGCGCCACCTCGAGCTTCCCGGTGGCGAAGTAGTCGAGGAAGAACAGCGGCTCCGCCCCCTGCACCACCAGGTCGTTCACGCACATGGCCACGAGGTCGATGCCCACCTCGGCGTGGTGGCCGGCCGCGATGGCCAGGCGCAGCTTGGTGCCCACCCCGTCGGTGGAGCTGACCAGCACGGGGTCTGCGTAGCCGGCGGCCTTGAGGTCGAACAATGCGCCGAAGCCGCCGATCCCGCCCATGACGCCCGGCCGGGCGGTGGCGCGGGCCAGCGGCTTGATGCGCTCGACCAGCGCGTCGCCGGCGGCGATGTCAACGCCGGCGGCGGCGTAGGTCAGGCCTGTCTCTCGCGAACTGTTCAGGGCTGCCTCCGATGGGCTAAGTCTCGGGGAGAGAACCCCGGGGGAAAGGACAGGAACGGTGACGGCGAGGCGAAGCGCGGCGCGCTGGCTCATGGCCCTGCTCCTGTTCCCGGTGTTTTGCCCCCCGGCGGCGGCGCAGGACAACCCCCTCCTCCAGCGCGGCGTGCCGGCGGAGGCGAGCGCGGCCAACGCGGTGGCGGCGCGCGAGGCGGCGATCGCCAGCGCCCGGCGCATCGCCTTCCAGCGCATGCTGGCGCAGCTCGGCGGCCCCGCGCCCAATCTGAGCGATTCCCAGATCGAGGCGCTGGTGGGCGCGATGATCGTGGAGGAGGAGCGCACCACCGCCACGCGCTACATCGGCCGCCTCACCTTCCAGTTCCAGCCGGGCGCGGTGGGGGCGGCGCTGGGCCGGCCCGTGCCCCTGGCCGGCGCGGGGGGCGGGGGGCTGAACATCCCCATGGCCGCCACCGGCGCCATCACCGCCACGGTGCGCACAGGCTCGCTCTCCGCCTGGAACGAGGCGCGGCGGCGCATGCTGCAATCGGGCGCGGTGGTGCGGGTGGAGGTGCTGGAGATCAGCATGGACGCGGCCCAGGTGCGGCTCGGCCTCAGCCGCGCGCCCGAGGAGGCGGCGGCCGCGCTCTCCGCCATGGGGCTTGTCGTGCAGCCCGAGGGTGCGGGCTGGCAGGTGGGCCTTGCCGGCGGCTGAGGGAGGACCGCCGAAGGCCGGGCCGCCCCCGCCCGGGCCGACGCACAACCTGCTGACGCTGCCCAACCTGATCACCCTCGCCCGGCTCTGCGCCGTGCCGGCCACGATCTGGCTGATCGTGCAGAGGCGGCTCGACCTCGCCTTCCTGCTCTTCGTCGCGGCCGGGCTGTCGGATGCGCTGGACGGGTGGCTCGCGCGCGTGCGCCGGGCGCGCTCGCAGATCGGCGCACTGCTCGACCCGGTGGCGGACAAGGCGCTGCTCGTCTCGGTCTATGTCGCGCTGGCGGCGGTGGGGGTGCTGCCGGACTGGCTGGCCATCCTCGTGGTGTTCCGCGACGCGGTGATCGTGGGCGGGCTGCTGCTGTTGTGGATGATCGGGGACCGGCCGGAGATCGCGCCGCTGTTCGTCTCCAAGCTCAACACGGCGCTGCAGATCGCGCTCGCCGCCGTGGCGCTGCTGGCGGTGGGCTTCGACCTGCCGCTGGGCGGGCTGAAGGCGGCGCTGATCTGGGCCACCGCGGCCAGCACCCTCGCCTCCGGCCTCGCCTATGTGGGGCAGACGGCGCGGCGGCTGCGCCGGGGCGCGCCGTGATGGACCACGCGCCTCCCCCGGGCCGCGGCCGGGCGCCGCGGGTGGGCGCCACGCCGCGCCAGCGCGCCCTGCTGCTGGGGGGCGCGGTGGGCGGGCTGCTCCTGGCGCTGTGGATGTTCTCGGCCATCCTCACGCCCTTCGTGCTGGCCGCCTGCATCGCCTATTTCCTCGACCCCATCGCCACCTTCCTCGCGCGCTGGGGGCTGCCGCGCTGGGCCTCGGCCCTGCTGCTCGTCACGCTGCTGCTGCTGTTCGGGCTGCTGGCGCTGCTGCTGCTCTACCCGCTGATCGTGGCGCAGATCGGCGTGCTGCTGGCGCGGCTGCCGGGCTACATCGCCACCATCAACGCCGCGCTGCGCGAGTTCCTGATGAACCTCGAGGAGGCCGCCGGGCCGGAGGTGGTGGACGCGCGGCTGCGCGAGCTCATCATCAGCCAGGCGGGCGCCATGATCGGCTGGCTGGGCACGGCGGCCACGCGCCTGATCGGCGGCGGCTTCGCCCTGTTCAACGTGTTCACCCTCGCGGTGGTGACGCCGGTGGTCAGCTTCTACCTGCTGCGCGACTGGCCGGGCATCATGGCGCGCATCGAATCCTGGCTGCCGCGCCGCTCCGCCCCCACGCTGATCCAGCTCGCGCGGGACATGGACCGGGTGCTCTCGGCCTGGCTGCGCGGGCAGCTTCTCTGCTGCCTCGCGCTCGGCCTGTTCTACGCGCTCAGCCTCTCGGCGGCGGGGCTCGAACTGGGGCTGATGGTGGGGCTCATCTCGGGCTTCCTCTCCTTCATCCCCTATGTCGGCTCGCTGACGGGCTTCGCGCTGGCGGTGCTGCTCGCCATCGGGCAATGGGGCGACTGGAACGGGGTGATCCTGGTGGTGGGCATCTTCGTCCTGGGCCAGGTGCTGGAGGGCTATGTGATCTATCCCCGCCTGCTGGGCGACCGGGTGGAGCTGCATGCGGTCTGGGTGATCTTCGCCCTCTTCGCCGGCGGCGTGGCCTTCGGCTTCCTGGGCGTGCTGCTGGCCGTGCCGATCGCCGCGGCGGTGGGGGTGGTGGCGCGCCACTGGCTCGCCCGCTACCTGGAGAGCCCGCTCTACCTCGACCCGCCGCGGCGGGAGGGATGATGCGCCAGCTCGCCCTGCCGCCGATTTTCCCGCAGCTCGCGGGCGAGCCGGCATGAGCCAGCTCGCCCTGCCGCTGCCGCTCTCGCCCTCCTACGCCGCGGCGGATTTCGTGCCGGACGCGAGCAACGAGGAGGCGCTGCGCTGGCTCGCCGCGCCCGATCGCTGGCCCATGGGGCGGCTCGTCCTCGCCGGCCCCCCGGGCACGGGCAAGACGCATCTGCTCCACATCGCCGCCGCGGCCCGGGGCTGGGAGCTCCGCCAGGCGCCGGCGCTGCGCGGCCTGCCCCCCCTGCCCGCCCGCGGCCTGGCGCTGGATGACGCCGACGCGCCGGGCGAGGAGGCGGCGCTGCTGCACCTCCTCAACGCCTGCGCCGAGGCCGGGCTGCCCGTGCTGATGGCCGCCGCCGCGCCCCCCTCGCGCTGGCGGATCGCCTTGCCAGATCTTCGCTCGCGCCTCGCCGCCACGGCGGTGGCGATGACGGGCGAGGCCTCGGACGCGCTGCTGGAGGCGCTCTTCGCCAAGCACCTCGCGGACCGGCAGCTCGCGCTCGAGCCCGGCCTCGCGGCCTTCCTGCGCGCGCGCCTGCCGCGCAGCGCCGCCGCCATGGCCGAGGCGGTGGCGCGGCTCGATCACGCGGCGCTGGCCGCCGGCCGGCGCCTGACGCGCCGCGCCGCGCTGGCCGCCCTCGCCCCGCTGCTGGGTGACGCTTCGGAGACATCGCCCGAACCCGGCCTGCCGGCGGGGCCCGCGCTGCTGTAGGCTCGCGCCATGTCCGCCGCCGAACAGAGCCTCGAGCTTCCCGCGCCCGACGCCCCGGGCCGCTTCTTCAACCGCGAGCTCTCCTGGCTCGACTTCAACACCCGCGTGCTGGAGGAGGCGGCGAACCCGCAGCACCCGCTGCTCGAGCGGCTGCGCTTCCTCGCCATCTCCGGCTCCAACCTCGACGAGTTCTACTCCGTGCGCGTGGCCGGCCTGGTGGGCCAGGAGCGCGAGGGGGTGACGACGCCCTCGCCCGACGGGCTCTCGCCCACACAGCAGCTCGCCGCCATCCACCAGCGCGCCCTCGCGCTGATCGAGGCGCAGCAGCAGGCCTGGCGCACGCTGCGCCAGCTCCTGCGCCCCGCGGGGCTCTCGGTGCTGGACGCGGACGAGCTGAGCGAGCCCGACATCGCCTGGCTCGAGACCTATTTCCACGAGCGCATCTTCCCCGTGCTCACCCCGCTGGCGGTGGACCCGGCGCATCCCTTCCCCTTCATCGCCAACCTCGCGCTCTGCATGGTGCTCAAACTGGTGCGCGAGGAGGATGGCGGCACCATGCGCGCCCTGATCCCCCTGCCGCCGCAGGTGGACCGCTTCATCCGCCTGCCCGCCGAACCCGGAGGGAGCATCCGCTTCGCCCTGCTCGAGGACGTGGTGGGCCTCAACCTCCATCACCTCTTCCCCGGCTTCATCGTGGCCGAGCGCGGGCTGTTCCGCCTGATCCGCGACACCGACGTGGAGTTCGAGGAGGAGGCCGAGGACCTTGTGCGCAGCTACGAGACGGCGCTGAAGCGCCGCCGCCGCGGCCGCGCCATCCGCCTCTCGGTGGACGCGCGCATGCCCACCGACATGGTGGATTTCGTGGCCGAGGAGCTGGACGCCGACCGCGCGGCCGTCTTCACCGTGGACGGGCTGCTCGGCATGGCCGACCTCAAGGCGCTGATCGTCGAGGACCGGCCGGACC
>JBKBSR010000220.1:0-5669 GCA_046291055.1 Roseococcus sp. | reverse complement strand
GGGTTCGGTAGGGACGGCGTCCCTCCCGAAGCGGGCCGGGCGATGACGCCCGCCCAGGCCCTGGCCGCGCTGCGTGCGGTGGCGGCGGAGGAGGGCGTGCCCTCGCTGGCGCGGCGACGGGGCTGGGTGGCGGCGCTGGCGCGGGCGGTGATGGCGCGGGCGGCGGCGGTGGTCGAGGCGGCGGCGGCGGATTTCGGCGCGCGCAGCGCCGAGGACACGCTGCTGGCCGATGTGAAGATCATGGCCGACGCGGCGTCGCACATCCGCTGGAATCTCCGGCGCTGGGCGCGGCCGCGGCGGGTGTTCGCGCCCTATCCCTTCCAGCCTGCCCGCGTCTGGGCCGAATGGGTGCCGAAGGGGGTGGTGGGGGTGATGGCCCCCTGGAACTACCCGGTGCAGTTGGCGCTTCTGCCGGCGATGGACGCGCTGGCGGCGGGCAACCGCGTGGTCATCAAGCCCTCCGAGCACGCGCCGCGCGTGGCCGCGCTGCTCGGCGAGATCGTGGCCGAGGCGCTGGGCCCCCGCGTGGCGCTGGTGCTGCCCGGCGATGCCGCTCTGGCGCGCGAGTTCGCCGCCACCCCCTGGGATCACCTGGTCTTCACCGGCGGGACGGAGACGGGCCGGCGGGTGATGGCGGCGGCGGCGGCGAACCTGACGCCGCTGACGCTGGAGCTCGGCGGGAAATGCCCGGCCATCGTGCTGCCGGGGGCCGATCTCGCCCGCGCGGCGAAGGACATCCTGGCGGCCAAGGCGGTGAACGCGGGCCAGACCTGCATCGCGCCGGACACGGTGCTGCTGGTCGGCCACCGCGCGGAGGATTTCGCCGCCGCCGCCCGCGCCTCGGGCGTGGGCGAGACGGGCACGCGCGTGATCAACGCGGCGCAGCAGGCGCGGCTCGATCGGCTGATCGCGGGGCGGGAGGTGGAATGGCTCGCCCCCGCCCCGGGCAGCCTCGGCCTCGCGCGCTCGGGCGGGGCGCTGGCGGAGGAGGAGATCTTCGGCCCCGTGCTGGCGCTCGAGGAATGCGCCGACCTCGCCGCCGCGCTGGCCTGGGTGCGGGCGCGACCGCATCCGCTCGCCATCTACCTTTTCGGCGCGACGCGGGCGGAGGAGGCGGCGGTGGCGGCGGCGACGACCTCGGGCGCGCTGGTCTGCGACAGGGCGGTGGAATACGCGGCCATCATGGCGCTGCCCTTCGGCGGGGTCGGGGCCTCGGGCTTCGGCCGGCGCAACGGCGAGGCGGGGTTCCGCGAGTTCTCCACCCTGCGCGCGCGGGTGCGGCATGGGCGCTGGAGCCTGTCGCGCCTGTTCGACCGCCCGCAGGGGGAGTTCGCGCGAAGGCTGATCCGCCGCCTCGTCGGGCTGCGCTGAGGGTCGCTGGCCGGTTCCCTTCCGGCCGCGTCCCCGCCTAGCTTGCGTGCAAGGCACGGGGCTGGGCGAGGGGGCAGGGGATGGCGAGGGCGGAGAATCCGGCGCAGGTCGAGGCGGCGCGCGCGCGGGCCGAGGCGGAGGCCCCCTTCGTGTGGATGCTGGGCGCGCCCGGTTCGGGCCAGACGGCGGTGATGGCCGCGCTCGCCCAGGAATGGCGCGCGGCGCTGCGCCAGGAGCTGCGCCCCGCCACCGCCACGGCCGAAAGCTTCGCGCATCCGGCGGAGATGCCGCTCATTCGCTTCCTGCTGACCACGGCCATCCGCCCCGACAAGCCCTATGACGAGGAGGCGGACATGGCCCTGGTGGCGCAGGCGCCGGGCCTCGTGCTGGTGACGCAGGCGGCGGATGCGCCCGTCTCGCCCGGGCTGCTCGCCACGCTGCGCCGGGTGCGCCGCGCCCATCCCGAATGGCCCGTGCTGGTGGCGCAGACGCGGCTGCACCTGCTCTACCCGCCGGGCCAGGGCCATGCGCTGCCCTACGCCTTCGACTCCGAGGGAATCCCGCTGCCGCGCGCGCCGCACGGGCTGGCCGGGCCGCTCGCCGAGCAGCGCGCCGCCTTCGGCGAGCTGGCCGACGGATTCGTGCCGCTCGACCTCACCGATGGCGCGACGTCGCTCGACCCGCCCGATTACGGGCTGGAGGCGCTGCGCGCCGCGATGATCCGCCTCGCGCCCTCCCTTGCGCCGGGCCTTGCGCCGCAGCTCGACCCGGAGGAGCGGATCTGGCAGCGCGTGATCCTGCCCTGGGCGGCGGCGGCGGCGGCGACGGACGCGCCGCCCCTGCCCATTCTGGGCGGGCTGCCGGCCATCGCGCTGCAGGGGGCGATGGTGCGCGCCATCGCCCGCCGCTTCGAGGTGGCGGACGACGCGACGGTCTGGGCCGGGCTGATCAGCGCGCTGGGGACGGGCTTCGTGCTGCGCTACGCGCTGGGCTGGATGCTGCGCCAGGTGCTGAAGCTCGCGCCCTTCTGGGGCGGAGCGGCCGCCGCCGCCTGGACCTTCGCCGTCACCTGCGGCATCGGCGAGGCGGCCATCCGGCTCTGCAAGGCCGAGGCCGAGGGCCGGCGGCCGACGCGCGAGGCGCTGCGCGCCGCCTTCTCCGCCGGCAGCCGGCGCGGCGGGGTGCTGCACGGGGCGGGGCGCGGCGGCGCGCCGCGCTGAACCCCGCGCGGCGCTATGCCGGCAGCAGCGGCACCACGCCCGGCAGCATCGCGCCCCGCCAGAGCTGGGCGAGCAGGGCGCGCGCCGGCGTCTCGCCCACCACGGGCGCGGCGAGCTCGAGGAACTTCTCGTCCAGCTCCGCGTCGCTGAGCGGCGCGTCGGGATCGCCCTTGCGGGTGGGCTGGTGGCGGAAGAGCACCCGCCCGTCGCGCAGGCGGATCGTGACCTTCGCGCTGCGCTGGGCGGGGAAGGCGGCCTCGCATTCCGGGTCGAGATGCACCGAGACGCGCGGCATCAGCGCGCGGATCGCGGGATCCGCGAGGCGCGCCTCGGCGAAGGCCTCCAGCCGCACCGCGCCGTGCAGCAGCATGGTGGCGACGGTGAACTGGGTGGAGAAGCGGCATTCCTGCTCGGTGCGGGCTTCGGGCCGGTCGCAGACATTCTTGGTGGCCGCGTAGCCGCCGACCTCCACGGCCTCCACATCGCCGGCCGCGAAGCCATGGGCGCGCTGCAGGTCGCGCACCGCATCCAGCGCGGCGAAGATGTGCCCGCAGCAGCCGTGGTTCTTCACCGTCATCTCGGTGATGGCGAGCGGCTTGCCGAGCAGGGAGAGCGGCTTCTCCCACTTGCCCGCATCCTCGCTGGTGGCGGCGGCGAAGCCCGCCGGGCCGTGCAGCACGTCCAGCGCGCCGGTCATGCCCTCGGCGGCGGCCATGGCGGCCAGCGCCCCGGCCTCGGCGGCATGGCCGGGGTGCAGCGGCTTGCTCATGCCATCGCCGCGGAAGGCCTGCTGCAGCCCGCCCGCCATGGTGGCGGCGGTGGCGATGGCGTGCGCCGTCCGCGTCGCGTCGCAGTCGTAGAGCACCGCCACGGCGGCCGCCGCGCCGAAGGTGCCCACCGTGCCGGTGGTGTGCCAGAACTCGTAGTGCGAGGGCTGCACCGCCTGCGCGATGCGGCAGGAGACCTCGTAGCCCGCCACCAGCGCGCGCAGCAGCGCGGCCATGTCGCGCCCGCGCGCCTGGGCCGCCGCCAGCGCCGCCGCCACGGTGGGGCAGCCCGGGTGATAGACGCCCCAGCGCCAGATGTCGTCGAACTCGACGGTGTGCGAGGCCGTGCCGTTCAGCAGGGCGGCGTGGCGCAGCGCGCCCTTCGCGCCGTCCACGTAGCACACCGCCTCGCCCAGGCCGCGCGCCTCGCGCAGCGCCTTCGCCATGAGGGTGGCGGGCGGCAGGCGGCAGCCGGGCAGCAGGGCGGCGAACCAGTCGATCAGCGCGCGGCGGGCGGCGTGCTCCACCTCGGGCGGCAGCGGCGCGGCGCGCCAGGAGGCGGCGTGCTCGGCCAGGATAAGCAGCGGGTTCATCGGTTGCTCCGCAGCACCTCCTTGTTGATCACCATGTCGGGATCGAGCTCCCCCTTGAAATGGCCGATGATGGAGGAGACGCAGGAGAGGCCCATGCGGCGCATCCCCTGCTCCGTGCCGGCGGCGGAGTGCGGCGTGACGATGACGTTGGGCGCGTGCAGCAGCGGGTTGTCGCGCTTCACCGGCTCCTCCCAGAACACGTCCAGGCCGGCGGCGGCGACATGGCCGGCCTTGAGGGCGGACGCCAGCGCCTCCTCCTGCACCAGCGTGCCGCGCGCGGTGTTGATGAGCCGCGCGCCGGGCTTCATCGCAGCCAGGAAGGCCCCGTCCACCATGCCCCGATTCTCGGCGTTGGAGGGGCAGTGCAGCGTCACCCAGTCGGCCGCGGCGAGCCCTTCGTGCAGCGTCTTGGCGCAGCGGAAGCCCGCCCCCTTGATGGTGTTCATCGGCACGAAGGGGTCGTGCACCAGCACCTCCATCCCGAAGGCCTGGCACAGCCGGGCCACGCGCCCGCCGATGCGCCCGAAGCCCACCACCAGCACCGTCATGCCCGCCAGGTCATAGGCCACAGGGGCGTCCACGCTGCTCCACTTGCCGGCGCGGGTGTTGGCGTCGAACACCGGAAGCTGCTTCGCGATGGACAGCATCAGCATCAGCGCGTGCTCGGCCACCGAGAGCGCGTTCGCATCCGCCGTCACGGTCAGCGGGATGCCGCGCTTCGTCAGCTCCGGCACATCCACCGCGTCATAGCCCACGCCGTGTCGCGCCACGATGGAGAGCTTCGGCGAGAAGGAGAGGAACTCCGCATCGATGGGCGTGGCGCGGACGATGATCGCGTCCGCCTTCGCCATGGCGGCGGGCAGATTCTCCCGCGTCGGGTTCAGCAGGGTCTCGACGGTGAAGCCGGGCTCCGCCTCCAGACGCGCGCGCGCGTCGGGATGGAGGGGGCGCAGCAGGACGACATGCGGCATCAGGGCCTCCGCTGGGTGCGGAAGGGCGCGCGCGGGCCGCATGCCGGCGCTCCCCCGCCCTCCCGCGCCGGGGGATGACGCGCATGGTTCCCCCCTTCGGCCGCTTCGGCAAGCCGGGGGGCGAAAGACGAAGCGGCGCCCCGGGTCTCCCCGGAGCGCCGCCCCCAGTTCACGCCCTGAGCGCGCCGGCTCAGGCGAGGTCGAAGCGGTCGAGCTCCATCACCTTGGCGAAGGCGGCCGCGAAGTCGCGGACGAACTTCCCGGCATTGTCGCTCTGGCCATACACCTCCGAGAGGGCGCGGAGCTGCGAGTTGGAGCCGAAGACGAGGTCCACCCGCGTCGCGGTCCACTTCACCGTGCCGGTGGCGCGGTCGCGGCCCTCGAACACCTCCTCGGTCTCGTCGGTCGGCGTCCAGACCGTGCCCATGTCGAGCAGATTGACGAAGAAGTCGTTCGTCAGCTTGCCCGGCTGCGCGGTGAACACGCCGTGCGGCGAGCCGCCATGGTTCGCGCCCAGCACGCGCAGCCCGCCCACCAGCACCGTCATCTCCGGCGCGGTGAGGGTGAGGAGCTGCGCCTTGTCCACGAGCTGCTCCTCGGCCGAGACGGTGTAGCGGGCGCGGCGATAGTTGCGGAACCCGTCCGCCTCCGGCTCCAGCACCTTGAAGCTCTCGGCGTCCGTCATCTCGGCGGTGGCGTCGGTGCGGCCCGGGGTGAAGCGCACGCTCACCTCGTGGCCGGCCGCCT
>JBKBSR010000219.1:0-5717 GCA_046291055.1 Roseococcus sp. | reverse complement strand
GCCCCCGTTGCGACGCGGTGAACCGGGTGCCGGAGGCGCGGCTCGGCGAGGGGCCGCTCTGCGGCGCCTGCCGCGCGCCGCTCTTCGAGGGCAAGCCGCTCGCGCTCGACGCGGCGCGCTTCCGCCATCACGTCGCGAAGAACGACATCCCGGTGCTGGTGGATTTCTGGGCCTCCTGGTGTGGCCCCTGCCGCGCCATGGCGCCGCAGTTCGAGGCGGCGGCGAAGCTGCTGGAGCCGCGCGTGCGGCTGGCCAAGCTCTCGACCGAGGAGGCCCCGGAGGTGGCGGCGGAACTCGGCGTCACCGGCATCCCGCTGCTCGTCCTGTTCCGCGGCGGGCGGGAGGTGGCGCGCCAGGCGGGCGCGATACCCGCGCGCCAGATCGCCGCCTGGGCGGAGGCCCATCTCTGATCCTGTTTCCAGAGCCGGAAGGAGACCGCATGACCCCGCGACGCGCGCTGCTTGGCCTGCCCCTTCTCCTCCTGCCCGGAACGCTGCGGGCGCAGTCCGCGCCGATCCGCTGCTTCGGCCCTGGCGGCCCCGCCCCGGCGATGAACGCGGCCGCCGCCGCCTTCCGCGCCGCCACCGGCCAGGCCGTGGAGGTCGTGGCCGGCCCCACCCCGCAATGGGCCGACCGCGTGCCCGCCGAGGCGGACCTCCTCTTCTCCGGCGCGGAATACATGATGGACGAGTTCGTGGCGCGCTGGCGCGAGGCGCTGGAGCCCGCCACCCGCCGCACCCTCTATCTGCGCCCCTCGGCGCTGCTGGTGCGCAAGGGCAATCCGCGCGGCTTCACCGGCCTGCGCGACATGCTCTCGCGCCCGCCCGCCGAGGCGCGCATCCTCGCCACCGGCGGCGCGGGCCAGATGGCGCTTTGGGAGGATGTGGCCGGCCGCACGGGCGACATCGCCCTGCTGCGGGCGATGCGCGAGCGCATCGTGATGGTCGCGCCCAACACGGGCGCGGCCCAGCGCGAGTGGCGCGAGAAGCCCGAGGCCTACGATGTCTGGCTGGTCTGGAACCACTGGCAGATCGCGGCCCCGGAGCATGCGGACATCGTCGAGATCGAGGAGCCCTTCCGCATCTGGCGCGCTGCGGGCTCGGTGCTGACGCGCCGGGGAGCGGCGCGCGAGGAGGTGCTGCGCTTCGACGCCTTCCTCGCCGGCCCCGAGGGGGCGGCCGCCTTCCGCCGCTTCGGCTGGCGGGGCTGAGAAAGGCGCGGGCGCGGCGGCGCATGCCAGCGGCCGCGGCGCCTTCCCGCGTGTCAGAAACGGCGGCAGCCCGTATCAGCCCGCCTTGAGCCGCCGCGCCGCCTCCAGCGCGAAATAGGTCAGCACGCCGTTCGCCCCGGCGCGCTTGAAGCAGATCAGGCTCTCCATCATGGCCCGGTCGTGGTCGAGCCAGCCGCGCTCGACGGCCGCCATCACCATCGAATACTCCCCGCTCACCTGATAGGCGAAGGTGGGCGCGCCGAACTCGCGCCGCACGCGGTGGACGATGTCGAGATAGGGCAGGCCGGGCTTGACCATCACCATGTCCGCGCCCTCGGCGAGGTCGAGCGCCACCTCGCGCAGCGCCTCGTCCGTGTTGGCGGGGTCCATCTGGTAGCTCTTCTTGTCGCCGCGCAGCGCCGCGGTGCTGCCCACCGCGTCGCGGAAGGGCGCATAGAAGCCCGAGGCGTATTTCGCCGCGTAGCTCATGATGCGCGTGTGGATCAGCCCCTCGGCGTCGAGCGCGGCGCGGATGGCGCCGATGCGCCCGTCCATCATGTCCGAGGGCGCCACGACATCCACGCCCGCCTGCGCCATCAGCACCGCCTGGCGGCAGAGGATGGCCACCGTGTCCTCGTTGTGGACGTAGCCCTCGCGCAGCACCCCGTCATGGCCGTGCACCGTGTAGGTGTCGAGCGCCACGTCGCCGATCAGCCCGAGCCCCGGATGCGCCGCCTTCAGCGCGCGTGCGGCGCGGCACATCAGGTTCTCGGGATCGAGCGCGCCGGTTCCCTCCTCGTCGCGCCGCTCGAGCGGCGTGTAGGGGAAGAGGGCCACCGCCGGGATGCCGAGCGCCACCGCCTCCGCCACATGCTCGGCCGCGAGGTCGGGGCTCACGCGCAGGACGCCCGGCATGGAGGGGACGGGCACGCGCTGGCCCTGGCCTTCGGTGAGGAAGATCGGCCAGATGAGGTCCGAGACCGAGAGCCTGTTCTCCGCCACCAGGGCGCGCGTCCAGGCGTCGCGGCGGTTGCGCCGCATGCGCGTCGAGGGGAAGGCGCCGGCGAAATGCATCATGCGTCTCCGAGGGCTGGCGCGGCCGCGGGGCTGGACCGGCGGCGCATGCTACTGCCCCAGCGCCTGGTCGAGATCGGCCAGGATGTCGTCGATGTGCTCGATGCCGATGGACAGGCGCACATAGCCCGGCGTCACGCCGCTCGCCGCCTGCTCCTGCTCGTCGAGCTGGCTGTGGGTGGTGGTGGCGGGATGGATGGCGAGGCTGCGCGCGTCGCCGATGTTCGCGACGTGGTAGAACATCTTCAGCCGGTCGATGAAGCGCTGCCCGGCCTCCTTGCCGCCTTTCAGCTCGAAGCCGATGAGGCTGCCCATGCCGCCCTTGAGATAGGCCTCGGCGCGGCGGCGCGCCTCGCCCTCCTGCACGGAGGGGTGGATCACCCGCGCCACCGCCGGGTGCGCGGCCAGATGCGCGGCCACACGCAGCGCGTTCTGGCAGTGGCGCTCCATGCGCAGCGGCAGCGTCTCGAGGCCCTGGAGGAACAGGAAGGCGTTGAAGGGCGACATGGGCGCGCCGATGTCGCGCAGCAGGCAGGTGCGCATGCGCAGGATGTAGGCGATGGGGCCCAGCGGCTTCGCCGCCTGCGTCCAGATCGCGCCGTGATAGGAGGGATCGGGCTTGTTGAGCGTCGGGAAGCGCTCGCCCCACCTTTCCCAGTCGAAATTGCCGCCATCCACCACGATGCCGCCGATGGAGGTCCCGTGCCCGCCGATCCACTTCGTGGTGGAGTGCATCACCACCGCCGCGCCGTGCTGGAAGGGCTTGCAGATGACGGGGGCGGCGGTGTTGTCCATGATCAGCGGCACGCCGAGCTTCCGGCCGATGGCCGCCACCTCCGCGATGGGGAAGACCTGCAGCTTCGGGTTGGGCAGCGTCTCGGCGTAATAGGCGCGGGTTCGCGCGTCCGTCGCGCGGGCGAAGGCCTCCGGGTCGGCCGGGTCCACGAAGCGCACCTCGATGCCGAACTGCTTCAGCGTGTTGGCGAAGAGGTTCCAGGTGCCCCCGTAGAGGTCGGTGGAGGAGACGATGTTGTCCCCCGCCTCGCAGAGGTTCATCACGCTGAAGGTGGTGGCCGCCTGGCCCGAGCCGAGCGCGAGCGCCGCGGCCCCCCCCTCCAGCGCCGCGATGCGCGTCTCCAGCGCGTCGCAGGTGGGGTTCATGATGCGGGTATAGATGTTGCCAAGCTCCGCGAGGCCGAAGAGGCGCGCGGCGTGGCCCGTGTCCTTGAACTGGAAGCTCGTGGTCTGGTGGATGGGCACGGCCACCGAACCCGTGTGCGGGTCCGCGCGGTGGCTGCCGCCGTGCAGGGCGATGGTTTCGGGGTTGGTGTAGCCGCTCATGCGCCGCGCCTCCTCATGCTCTTGGCGCGGAGCCTGCCACCATCCCCGGGCGGGCGGAAGCCTCAGCGTGGGCGCGCCGTCTCCCGCCCCGCGGCGAAGGCGCCGATCACGGTCCACACCCCCTCCAGTACATCGCCGGGCTTGATCTCGTAGATGCCCATGCCGGTCTGGTTCTCGCCCAGGCTGAAGGCGGTGGCGAGGGTGAGGCCGGAGACCATGCCCACCCCTTCGAAGGTGTCGGCGCCGATGTTCCAGACGATGCGGAAGCTCGAGAGCCCCACCTGCTGGAGCATCATGGTGCCCGTGTATTCCGTGCCGTCCGGGTTGGTGCCCGTGACGTCATAGACCGTGCTGCGCTGCGCCGCGGCCGGCAGGGCGAGGCCGATGGCGAGCAGCGCGGCCAGGAACAGTCTCTTCATCGCGGACCCCTCATTTCACCGTCGCCACGCGCAGCGCGTTCGTCGTCCCCGGCGTGCCGAAGGGCACCCCGGCGGTGACGACGATCTCCTCCCCGTGCCGGGCGAAGCCCTCCTGCTGGGCGGCGCGGCTGGCGCGGGCGACCATCTCCGTCATCGAGTGGATATCCTGCACCACGAGCGGATGCACCCCCCACACCACGCCGAGCCGACGCGCGGAGGCGAGATGGGAGGTGAGCCCCAGGATCGGGCAGGCCGGCCGCTCGCGCGCCACGCGCAGCGTAGTGGAGGCGGTGCTGGTGAAGGTGGCGATGGCCTGGGCCGAGATGGTGCGCGCCACCTGCGCCGCCGCCGCCGCGATGGCGCCCGCGCTGGTTCCTTCCGGCTCGGGCCGCTGGGCGTCGGTCTGCGCGCGCCAGCCGGGATCCTGCTCGGTGCGCGCGAGGATGCGGTCCATGATGGTCACGGCCTCGACCGGATACTGTCCGGCCGCCGTCTCGGCCGAGAGCATCACCGCATCCGCCCCGTCGAACACCGCGGTGGCCACGTCGCTCGCCTCGGCGCGGGTGGGGGCGGGGGCGCTGATCATGCTCTCCAGCATCTGCGTCGCCACCACCACGGGCTTGCCCAGCGCCCGGGCGGCGCGCACCAGGCGCTTCTGCACCAGCGGCACCTCCTCGGGCGGCAACTCCACGCCGAGATCGCCGCGCGCCACCATCACGCAATCGGCGGCGGCGAGGATGGCGTCCATGTTCTCGACCGCCTGGGGCTTCTCCATCTTCACCATGATCCAGGCGCGGCCGGCGGCGATGGCCTTCGCCTCCTCCACATCCTCGGCGCGCTGGACGAAGCTGAGGCCGATATACTCCACGCCGAGCGGCAGGACGAAGGCGAGGTCGGCGCGGTCCTTCTCGGTCAGCGCGGGGATGGGCAGGGCCACGTCCGGCACGTTCACGCCCTTGCGGTCGGAGAGCGGGCCGCCCACCACCACCTCCGTCTCCAGATGGTCGCCCTCCACCTGGCGCACCACGCGCAGGCGCAGCTTGCCGTCATCGAGCAGCAGGGTGGTGCCGATGCGCGCGGCGGCGATGATCTCGGGGTGCGGCAACTGCACGCGCTGCACGTCGCCCGGCGTGGGGCTGAGGTCGAGGCGGAAGCGCCGGCCGGGGGCGAGCTGCACGCGCCCCGCCCCGAACTTCCCCACGCGCAGCTTCGGCCCCTGCACATCGGCCAGGATGCCGATGGGCCGGCCCACCTTGCGCTCCACCTCGCGGATCGCGGCGATGCGCGCGGCGTGGTCCTCGTGCCCGCCATGGCTGAAGTTCAGGCGGAACACGTCCGCCCCCGCGCGGTAGAGGCGCTCGATCATCTCGGGCGCGGAGCTCGCGGGGCCGAGGGTGGCGACGATCTTGGTGCGGCGGTGGCGGCGCAGCGGGATGCGGGCGGGCATGGCTCAGGCCTCCGCGACCAGGATGGCGCGCATGTCGTTCACGTTGGTCAGGGTGGGGCCGGTGACGATCGCCCCGCCCGCGGCCTCGAACAGGTCGAGGCTGCGATGCGCGGCGAGGGCGGCGCGCGGGTCCATCCCCGCCGCGCGCATCGCAGGCAACGTGCCGGGCCCGCACCAGGCGCCCACGGCCTCGGAGCGGCCGTCTATGTCGTCCGTATCCGCGCAG
>JBKBSR010000218.1:0-5726 GCA_046291055.1 Roseococcus sp. | reverse complement strand
TGTTCACCGGTAGGGTGCGTCGGGGGAGGGGGGAGGGGGGGCGGCGCTGGCGTGGTCCCCCCGCGGCCTCCTCGGGCTTCAGCAGGGGGGCTTCGGGCATGGCCGCGAGCTTACGCCAGAACGCGCGGCCGCGGGCAGCGCCGCGCTCACCCCCGCCGGGCCAGGAGCGCCCAGAGCCTCGGCCCCAGCAGCGCCAGCAGCGCCACGCCCAGGATCGCCGCGCTGCCCGGCCGCGTGACGAACACGCTCCAGTCGCCCTCGCTGATGGTCAGCGCCTGGCGCAGCGCCTGCTCGGCCATGGGTCCGAGGATCATGCCGATCACCACCGGCGCCACCGGGAAGTCGAAGCGGCGCATGAACATGCCGATGGTCCCGATCGCGTAGAGCAGGATCAGGTCCACCACCGAGTTCGAGATGCCGTAGGTGCCGATGGTCGCGAAGACCAGGATGCCGGCATACAACTGGGGCTGCGGAATCTTGAGGATGCGCACCCACAACCCCACCAGCGGCAGGTTCAGCACCACCAGCATCACATTGGCGATGAACAGGCTCGCGATCAGCGTCCAGACCAGCTCGCCCTGGCTCTGGAACAGCAGCGGCCCGGGCTGGATGCCGTAGGACTGGAAGGCCGAGAGCATGATGGCGGCCGTGGCGCTGGTGGGCAGGCCGAGGGTGAGCATGGGCACCAGGATGCCCGCGGCGGCGGCGTTGTTCGCCGCCTCCGGCCCCGCCACGCCCTCGATGGCGCCGGTGGTGCCGAACTCGTGCCGGTGCTCGGGCTTCGCCAGCTTCCGCTCGGCGTAGTAGCTCAGCATGGTCGGCATCTCGGTGCCGCCCGCGGGCATCACGCCGAAGGGAAAGCCGAGCCCCGCGCCGCGGATCCAGGGCCAGAAGCTGCGCCGCGCATCGGCGCGCGAGAGCATGACGGAGCCCACCGGCAACACCTCCGCCTTCCCCGCGCGATGCCGCCAGGCCATGTGCAGCGCCTCGCCCACCGCGAAGAGCGCCACCGCCACCAGCACCACGTTCACCCCGTCGAGCAGCTCCGGCACGCCGAAGGTCATGCGCGGCTGGCCGGTCTGCAGGTCTATCCCCACGAGGCCGAGCATCAGCCCGAAGAACAGCGAGGCGAGGCCGCGCAGCGCCGAGCCCCCCAGCACCGCCGAGACGGTGACGAAGCACAGCACCATGAGCGCGAAATACTCGGCCGGGCCGAGCATGAGCGCGAGGTCCACGATCACCGGCCCGAGGAAGGCGAGGCCCAGCGTGCCCACCGTGCCGGCGACGAAGCTGCCGATGGCCGCGGTGGCCAGCGCCGGCCCCGCCCGGCCGTGGCGGGCCATGCGCGCCCCCTCCAGCGCGGTGATGATGGAGCCGCTCTCGCCGGGCGCGTTCAGCAGGATGGAGGTGGTGGAGCCGCCATACATCGCCCCGTAGAACACGCCGCAGAACAGGATGAAGGCGCCGGTGGCGCTCACCTGGAAGGTGATGGGCAGCAGCAGCGCGATGGTCAGCGCCGGCCCGATGCCCGGCAGCACGCCCACCGCCGTGCCGAGGAAGCAGCCCAGCATCGCCCAGGCGAGGTTGGTGAGCGAGAAGGCGTGCGAGAAGCCGAGCGCGAGCCCCTGGATGGCCTCCATCACACCGGCTCCCGCCCCAGCAGGTGCAGCACCAGCCCCTCCAGCACCCCCGCGCCGATGTTCACGCCCAGCGCCTCGACGAAGAGGAACCACACGCAGAGGCACAGCGGCACGCCCAGCAGCAGATCCCGCGCCGCGTGGCGGCTGCCGAAGCCCGCCGCGACCAGGGCGAACTGCGCCGCCGCCGCCAGCGAGAAGCCGAGCGGCCCGATCAGCAGCAGGTTCACGAGCAGCCCCGCCCCCACCAGCGCCAGCGCGCGGCGGTTGGGCGGGCCGGCCTCCACCACCTCCGCCAGCGTGGCGGACCAGCCGCCCGCCAGCGCCGCCAGCACCAGCAGCGCGCCAAGCGCCGAGAGCCCCGCCGCCACCAGATAGGGCACGAGCTTGGGCCCCACCTGGGCGTAGATCGGCGAGGTCGGGATCGCCGCCGCCTGCCAGAAGCCGAGCAGGCCGAGCAGCAGCACGAACAGGCCCGCCGCGAGGTCGGGCCAGGAGGGGCGGAGACTCATGCGAAAGGGCGCTTCCCCAGGGGTTTTCGCGGTGATGACAGGCCCGGCCCAACGCCGGGCTCTCGGGCGGATGGCAAGCGCGTCACCCGTTGCGCGGGCGGCGCGTCACGGCGTCGCGTGGCGGGCCCAGAAGGCGGGAATCTCGGCCCCGTCCACCTTGCCCCAGCCGGCGGCGGAGGCCTCGTCGAAGACGGCCAGCGCGCGTTCGGCCAGCGGCAGGCCGAAGCCGCGCGCCCGCGCCTCCTCGATCATGGTGCGCAGATCCTTGCGCATGCCGTCCATGTCGAAGGTGGCGGGGCCGGCGGATTCGCCCGCCATCACCTTCGCCACCACCGCCTGGCGGGACTTGAGCGCGTTGGAGCCGCCCGAGCTGTCGGCGAAGATGTCCACCAGCAGCGCCGGGTCCGCGCCCAGGTGGCGCACCAGGGCCATGGCCTCGCCCAGCCCCTGCCAGTAGAGGACGAGCGGCAGGTTGATGGCGAGCTTCATGCTCGCCCCCGCCCCTGCGGGGCCGATATGCTCCACCCGGCGGCAGAGCTGTTCGAGGATGGGCCGCGCCCGCGCCACGGCCGCCGCCTCGCCGCCCGCGAGGCCGAGCAGCTTGCCCTGCAGGGCCGGCCCCACCGTGCCGCCCACCGGACATTCCACGACGTCGCAGCCCGCGGCCGCCGCGCGCGCGGCCAGCGCGATCTCCACCTCCGGCCGCACCGTGCTCATCTCGATGAGGAGCGTGCCGGGTTTCGCCCCGGCGAGCAGCCCCTGCGGGCCGCCATACACCGCCTCGATGGCCGCCGCGTCGGTGAGGATGGTGATGACCGCCTCCACCGAGCCGGCCAGCGCGGCGGGGGTCTCGGCCACGCGCGCGCCGAGCGCGGCCAGCGCCTCCGTCCTCCCCGGGCTGCGGTTCCACACCGCGACCTCATGGCCCGTCTCGAGCAGCCGCTTCGCGATGGCGGCCCCCATCCGGCCGAGGCCGGCCACGCCGATCTTCATGCCGCGCGCCCCCTCAGGCGACCAGGCCGAGGTCGCGCAGCACCGCCTCGGTGGCGGCGGTGTCGGCCTGGATGAACTGCTCGAAGGCGGGGCCGGCGAGGAAGGCGTCCTCCCAGCCGCGGGTGGCCAGCAGCTCGCGCCAGGCGGGCAGGCCGGCGATCTCGGTCATCAGCGCCGTCAGCGCGGCGCGCTGGTTCGCAGTGATGCCCGGCGCGCCGAACACGCCGCGCCAGTTGCTCGCCACCACATCCACCCCGCTCTCCTTCAGCGTGGGGATGTTGGGGTCGCTGCGCGTCTGGCCGGTGGTGGCGAGCGCGCGCATCCGCCCCGCGCGGATCTGCTCGGCGAACTCCGAGAAGCCGGAGATGCCCGCGCGCACCTGTGCGCCCAGGATGGCGGCCTGGGCCGGGCCGCCGCCGGCGAAGGCGACGTAGCTGCCCTCGCGCGCCTGGCGGCCCAGGGCGCGCAGCATCTGGCCGAGGATGATGTGGTCCGTCCCGCCCGCGCTGCCGCCGGCCACCGAGACCCGCCCCGGCGCCTCGCGCAGCAGGGCCAGAAGGCCCTGGATGTCTCGGATCTCGCTCTGCGCCGGCACGACGATGACGCCGACCTCGGCCGTCATGCGCGCGATGGGCGTCACGTCCTTGAGGCCGACGGGGGTGCGGTTGGTCAGCACCGCGCCCACCATGACGCTGCCGGCCACCATCAGCGAATCGCCCCGGCCCCGGCGCTGCGCGACGAAGCGCGGCAGCCCGACCGTGCCGCCCGCCCCGCCCACATTCTCGAAGGCGAAGCTGCCGACGAGCCCCGCGCCCCGCGCCACCTGCTCGATGGCGCGGCCGAGCCCGTCCCAGCCCCCGCCGGGGCCCGCGGGGATGAACATGTGCAGGCTGGCGAAGCGCTGCTGCGCCAGCGCGGGCAGGGCGAGGCCGAGGGGCGCCAGCGCGGCGCCGGCCAGCAGGGAGCGGCGGCGCATGGCCTCAGCCCTCCAGCGCGAGGGCGGAAAGGAAATGCGCCACCAGCGGCTCGAGCCACCCCTGGTCGCGCAGCATGGCCAACTGGTCCCCGGACAGACGCATGAATGCCTCCCTGTGCGCGGCGCGGAATCCCTGCGCGCGCGGCGTCGCGTTGCCATTCTCGGCCGGCAGGGCGGCCGGTGCCAAGAGGCCCAGGCGCGCCAGCCCCGCCCCGAAGGCCTGGGCGGCGAGCAGCCCCTCCTCCAGCGCCCGGGCGAAGCCGAAGGCGCGTTCGGCGAGCGGGGTGGGGCGGCCGGCGGCGTCGAAGAGCGGCTCGCCCTCGGTCTCGGAGAGATGCGGCGCGCCGGGGTCGAGGCAGAGGGCGAGTTCCTCCCGCCCCGGCGCGAGCCGGGCGAGCAGGAAGGGGTAGCGGCGCAGGTAGCGCGGCACATGCGCCCCGGGCCGCGGGCCGGGCCAGAGCAGGAAGGGGGCGTGCGGCGGCTCGGGCGCGAAGACCACCGGCGCGTGCCGCGCGGCGCGGCCGATCTCGTCCAGCGCGAGCGGCAGGGGCTGCGGCGCGGCGAAGCCCGGCCCCGGGTCGCGCCAGCGCAGCCGCCCGTGCCGCGCGGCGGAGAGCGGCTCCAGCGCGCCGTAGAGGGGCGGCAGGCTCATTCGCGGCTCCACATCTTGATTTCCGGACACGGCATGGCGCGCGGACGCACAACATGGAAGAATCGCACAGGCGGCGCGGGGCCGGAAGAACCCTGCCGGCCGCCCAAACAGCCACGGGCGAGGAAGCCATGTCCGAGAATGACGGCGAGAGCCGCGACAGCCACACGAACCGGCCGCGCCTCGGCCGCCGCCTGCTGGTGGCGCGCGCCGCCTCGGGCGCGGGGATCGCGGCGCTGGCCGCCGCCCCGGCCGCGGCGCAGTCCGGCCGCTCCGACAGCGACCCGAACGACCGGCCGGGCTTCGGCCGCAGCGGCTTCACCGACAGCGACCCCAGCGACGGTCCGGGCCGGGGGCGCGGCGCCATGCAGGGCCGCCCCCGCACCGGGCTGACCGACAACGACCCCTCCGACGGCCCGGGCTATGGCCGCGGCGGCGGCCGCCCCCGCACCGGGCTGACCGACAGCGACCCCGCCGACGGGCCGGGCTACGGCCGGCGCGGGCGCTGAACAGGCTTCCGCAACGCGGCGCTTGACGCCCACCCGCCCCGCGCGGGCATGATCGCGCGAACCGGCGCGGCAAGCCGGCAGGAAGGCACGGCCCATGAGCGATTCCACCGACGATCCGAAACTGTCGCGCCGGCTGCTGGTGCTGCGCGTGGGCACCCTCGCCGGGGCCGGGGCCGCCGTCTCGGCCTGCGTGGCCCCGGGGCCCGGCTATTACGCCCCGGCCGCGCCGGTGGTGGTGGCCCCGCCCCCGCGCGGCACGGGCATCACCGACGCCGATCCCTCCGACGGGCCGGGTTTTGGCCGCGGCGGCTACAGCGGCAACCGCATCCGCACGGGGCTGACCGACGCCGACCCCTCCGACGGGCCGGGCTTCGGCCGCGGCGGCTACAGCGGCAACCGCATCCGCACGGGGCTGACCGACGCCGACCCCTCCGACGGGCCGGGCTTCGG
>JBKBSR010000217.1:0-5740 GCA_046291055.1 Roseococcus sp. | reverse complement strand
CTGCAGGGGGGGGGTGATTGGGGTGTGGTGGGGGGGGGGGGTGCAACCCCCTCCGCGCCGCGCGAAGGGATCAGTCCGGCCGCATCCCGGTGCGGCGGATCACCTCGGCCCAGCGCGCCGCATCCGCCCGCATCCGCTCGCCCAGCGCCTCGGGCGGGGCGGAGACGGGCTCGATGCCGAGGGCGAAAAGCCGCTCGCGCAGCTCGGGCAACTCGAGCACCTGGCGCACCGCGGCGTTGAGGCGGCGGATCGCCGCCGGGTCCGTCCCGCGCGGCGCGACCAGCCCATGCCAGCCCGCCACCGCAAGGCCGCTGATCCCCGCCTCGGCCAAGGTGGGCACCTCGGGCAGCGCCTGCGCGCGCGCGGCGGTGGAGACGGCGAGGCCGCGCAGCCGCCCCGCCTGCACATGCTGCGTCACCGCGCCGATGTTGATCATCACGCCCTGCAGCGCCCCGCCCAGCAGATCGTTCACCGCCAGCGCCCCGCCCCGGTAGGGCGCATGAATCCAGCGGCTCTCGCTCGCCTGCTGGATCACCTCGATCAGCAGATGCGCGAGGCTGCCATTGCCCGGCGTGCCGACGGCGAGCGGCCGCGCCCGGCCCGCGGCGATGAAGGCGGCGAGGTCGGCGACGGGCGCATCGGCCTTCACCACCAGGATCTGCGGCACGGAGGTGGCCTCGGCCACCGGGGCGAAATCCTCCACCGGGTCGAAGGAGAGCCGGGGGAACAGCGCCCGGTTGATGGAGAGGCTGTCGGAGCCCGCCACCAGCGTCAGCCCGTCCGGCCGGGCGCGGACGCCGAGCTCATAGCCGATGTTGCTGCCCCCGCCCGGATGGTTCTCCACCACGACGGCGGTGCCCAGCACGGGCCCGAGATGCCGCGCCAGCAGCCGCGCCACGATGTCCTGGCTGCCGCCGGGGGCGACGGGGACGATGAGGCGGATGGGCCGGTCGGACTGGGCGCGGGCGGGGGCGGCGGCGAGGGCCGGGAGAAGGGCGAGGAGGGGGCGGCGGCGCATGGGCGGCTCCATTCTGCTTGAAACGGGCGTGATTTTCACAATCACGCACCATGGGACGTATTTATACTCCGCCCTTCGTGGAATCCAACCTGCATATTCCGCATTTCTCCGCCGTGGAATGCGCGCGGCTTCACGCCGCCCGCCGCCACCTTGTTTCACGGCCCGCCCACGCTGATATGCTTCCGCGCATGGACAGCCTTCCCCACCCCAGCCCCGTGGCCGGCCTGATCGGCGCCATCGGCAACACGCCGCTCATCCGCCTCGCCCGCGCCTCGGCGGCCACGGGCTGCGAGATCCTCGGCAAGGCCGAGTTCATGAACCCGGGCGGCAGCGTGAAGGACCGCGCCGCGCTGGCCATCATCGAGGGCGCGGAGGCGCGCGGCGAACTCCGCCCCGGCGGGCTCATCGTCGAGGGCACGGCCGGCAACACCGGCATCGGCCTCACGCTGGTGGGCAATGCGCGCGGCTATCGCAGCGTCATCGTGATGCCGGAGACGCAGAGCCAGGAGAAGATCGACTTCCTGCGCATGATCGGCGCCGACCTGCGCCTCGTCCCCGCCAAGCCCTTCAAGGATCCGGGCAACTACGTCCATGTCTCCCGCCGCCTGGCGGAGGAGCTGAAGGCCACCCACCCGGCCGGGGTGGTCTGGGCCAACCAGTTCGACAACCTCGACAACCGCGAGGGCCATCGCCGCACCACGGGGGCCGAGATCCTCGCCCAGGCGGGCGGGCGGGTGGACGGCTTCACCTGCGCCTGCGGCACCGGCGGCACGCTGGCCGGGGTGGCCATGGCGCTCAAGGCCGCCGACCCGCGCACCCGCATCGTGCTGGCCGATCCGCTCGGCTCCGCCCTCTACAACTGGAAGGCGCGCGGCGTGGTGGAGATGAGCGAGGGCAGCTCCATCACCGAGGGCATCGGCCAGTCCCGCGTGCCGGGCAACCTCGAGGGCGCGCCGATCGACGAGGCCCTCCAGGTGACGGACGAGGAGGCGCTGGAGCAGGTCTTCGACCTCACCATCCACGAGGGGCTCTGCGTGGGCGGCAGCGCCGGCCTCAACGTCGCCGCCGCGATCAAGCTCGCCCGCGCCATGGGCCCCGGGCGCCGCATCGTCACCATCCTCTGCGATGGCGGCGCGCGCTACCAGTCCAAGCTGTTCAACCCGGATTTCCTGAGGAGCAAGGGGCTGCCCGCACCCCCTTGGATGGCCTGATGACGCTGGAGATCATCGAGCTCGGCCGCGCCATCCGCGCGCGCGACCCCGCGCGCCCCTCCTGGCCGGAGGTGATCTTCTCCTACCCCGGGCTGCACGCGGTGCTGTGGCACCGCCTCGCGCACCGGCTCTGGCGCTGGGGGCTGAGGGGGCTCGCGCGCTTCGTCTCGCATCTGGGCCGCATGCTCACGGGCATCGAGATCCACCCCGGCGCGCGCATCGGCCGGCGGCTGTTCATTGACCACGGCATGGGCGTGGTGATCGGCGAGACGGCGGTGATCGGCGACGACGTGACGATCTATCACGGCGTCACCCTGGGCGGCCTCTCGCTCAAGCCCGGCAAGCGCCATCCCGATGTGCTGGACGGCGCCATCATCGGCGCGGGGGCGCAGGTGCTCGGCCCCATCACCGTCGGCCGCGGCGCCCGCGTGGGCGCGAACGCCGTGGCGGTGAACGACGTGGCGCCGGGCACCACCGTGGTCGGCATCCCCGCCCGCTGCGTGGGCGAGGGCTGCCCCGAAACCACCACCGTGGGCTATGGCCTGCCCTCGGGCGAGGCCGACCCGGTGGGCGAGCGCCTGGCGCGGCTGGAGGCGGAGCTGCGCGCGCTCCGCGCCGAGCTCGCCCGCCGGCCGGTGGCCTGAACCGCGCGCTCATACCAGCGGCCGCTGTTTCTGACCCGTGCGAAAGCGGCGCGGCCGCTGGTATGCCCTTGTTTTGGCGCGCAGCCGCCACACCAACCCTGCGCGCGATACGGGCGGCATCTCATGCCGCCCATATCATACCAGCGGCCGCTCGCTGTGACCGCTGAAGCTGCGGCGCGGCCGCTGGCATGGCGTTGTTTTGGCACGCCGCCGCCCCACCGGGCCCCAACGCGGCTTGCCGCGTTGGGTTGTGGCAACCCGGCGTGCGCGATAGGTCCGGCCATGCGGCCGCGCGTATCAGTTCGGCAGCAGATCCTCGGCCAGCACCGAGATGGTGACGTGGTAGGCCACGTCGCCGTCCTCGTCGTCGCGGTCCACCGTGCCGATGGTCTCGCCGTCGGCCAGCAGCTCCACCGGCCCGTTGCGCGTCTGCGGCGAGCGGATGGTGAGCTTCTGCGTGCCGAGGGTGCGGCGCAGATGCGCCTGGAGGGCCTGGATCTCGGCGGGCTTCATGGGCGGGACTCCGGTCGGGATGGAGGCGGGGGCCGCGGGGCGCGCCGCGCGGGGGGAATCACCCGGCGGAAGGGCCTCGGCCGGACCACCGCGCCTCACGGGAAACAGGGGTGATCGGCCGGTTCGCCGCGCGGCCCGCTCCGATCGGGGGTCGCTCTACCGCGCGCCGAGGTGGCTTGTCCAACCCGGCCCGAGGCATGGCTGCCGCGCGGCAGGGGCCCTCTCCAGCCCGCCGCACCGGGGTCCATGCTGCGTGCAGAGGCTGTCAGCCCCCGATCCGCCCCGCCGCCCCCGGCGCGAGCCAGGCGAGTTCCCCGCCCGCGAAGACCGCGGCCAGCGCGCCCTGGGGCGTGGTCAGCACCAGATCCCCGCGCAGCCCCTCCGCGATGCGGCCGCGGTCGTGCAGCCCCAACGCCTCGGCCGGGTTTTCCGAGACCAGCGCCCAGGCGCGGGCGAGGTCCATCGCGCCCCGCGCGGCGAGGCGGAAGGGCGCGGCGAGCAGCGTCGGCCAGTGGTAGTCGGAGGCGAGCACGGTGACGAGGCCGCGCTCGGCCAGCGGCGCGGCGCTCGCCCAGCCGAGATGGCTGCCGCCGCGCAGCACGTTGGGCGCGCCCATCACCACATGCTCGCCCGCGGCGCGCGCCGCCTCGGCCACCGCCTCGGCCATCGGGAACTCGCAGATGCGCGCGCCCAGCGCCCGGAAGGCGGCGCGCGCCTCCAGGCTCGCGTCGTCGTGGCTCAGCATGGGGATGCCGGCGCGGCGGGCGGCGGCGGCAAGGCGCGCGCGGCTTTCGGGCAGCTCGGCGCGGCGGGCGGCGGCGCGCTCGGCGAGGCGCAGATACTCCGCCTCCCCCACCCCGGCGCGGCCGGCGAGCTTGCCGAGCTCCTTGGGGTTCGAGAGCTTGGCGAGGATGCCCGGCGTGTGGTCGTTGAAGCCCAGCAGATGCACGCGCCCCCCGGCGATGGCGGCCAGCGCCTCGGGCTCGGCGTCCAGGTTGTCGGCCTCGAAGCGCAGATGCACGCGCAGGTCGGGCGCGCGCGGCGGCGCGGCCAGGGCCTCGAGCACCGCGCGGAACATGGCGAGCGAGCGCAGCCCCGGCTCCCATGAGAGGGTGACGCCGAGATAGGCGGTGGTGATTCCCGCGGCCAGGCATTGCCGGGCCGCGTCCTCGAGGGCGAAGCCGGCCGGGAAATCCACCCCCGGGCGGGGCTGCAGCGCGCGCTCCTGCGCGTCGCCATGGATGTCCACGAGGCCGGGCAGCACCAGCAGCCCGGTCGCGTCGAAGCCGCGCGCGCCCCCGTCCGGGACGATGACTCCGCCCGCGAGGTGCAGCGCGCCGGGCGAGAGGCGCCCCTCGCGCAGCACATCGCCGCCCGCGATGCGCCAGCTCACGATTCCACCACGAGCTGGGTGCGCCCGGCGGCGTAGCGGGTGACCACCGCCTCGACGGGCCTTCCCTCCATGTCCTCGTTCAGCGCCTCGCAGAGCAGGATGGGGCGGGCGCGGGATTGTTCGAGCATCTGCGCTTCCTCGATGCTGGGGAGTCTCGCGGTGATGCGGGTGAGGCGGCGGCGATAGTCCGGCACGCCCGAGAGCGCCAGCGCGCGGGTGATGGAGGGATCCTCGCCCAGATGCTCCAGGATGCGCGGGAAGCGGCCGGGCGGGAAATGGTGGCGGCCGAGCGCGAAGGGCCGCCCATCGGCGAGCGAGAGCCGGTCGGCGAAGGGCAGGCGCCGGCCGGGGCGCAGCCCGAGCAGCTCGGCCACGCGCGGCTCGGCCGCGACCTCGCCCACGCGCAGGATGCGCCCCGCCGGCTCGCGGTTCTGCGCGCGGATGATCTCGCTGAAGCGTGTGCGCGGGCCGAGGGGATAGTCCAGCACATCCTCGGCGACGAAGCTGCCGCGCCCCTGCTCGGTGCGCAGCAGGCCGCGCAGCTCCAGCTCCTCCAGGGCGCGGCGCAGCGTGTGCCGGTTCACCCCGAAGCGGACGGAGAGCGCGGCTTCGGTGGGCAGGCGCGCGCCCGGGGCGTGGCGGCCCTCGCGGATCTCGCGCTCCAGCGCGGCGGCGATCTGCCGCCACAGGGCGAGGCCGGCGCCGCGCCGGATTTCGGCCTCCGGCGTCACGAAATCTTCAACCACGGCTCGCCTCCCGCGCGGCAAAGGCGTTTGACGTTGCGTGGCAGGATGTGTAGCTGTCTAGACAAATGCTGTCACGCCCCGAATGGATCGCCACCCTCGCCCGCGCCAGCGCCGAGGAGCTGGCCGCGGCGCTCTCGGCCGCCGCCCCCCTGCCCGCGCACCGTCGCCTGCGCGGGCCGGAGACAGGCCTGACCATGCTGCGCGGCCGGGCGGGC
>JBKBSR010000216.1:0-5748 GCA_046291055.1 Roseococcus sp. | reverse complement strand
GCCGTTTGTCGCGTCGCCCTCGACTTGAGACTTCTCCCGAAATGACTGCACGCCCCAACGCGCTTTCCGGCGCGCAAGACACCGACGCTTCGGCCCACGCCTGGGCCGTCGGCGTGGAGGGGGGACTCCACACCACCCCGGCGCTGGACCTCGCCCCCACCCCGCCCGCGCGCAGCTTCGGCAGGTCCACGCATTGCGCCGTCCCGGCCAGCCAGTCGGGCGGGTCGGGCCAGCGGATGTCGATGTGGCTGTCGAGGATCAGCGGCGTCATCGCGCATTCCCGAAGCCGGCGAGGAAGCGGGCCAGCAGCTCGCCCAGCACATCCAGGTTGTAGCCACCCTCCTGGCAGATGGCGGTGGGCAGGCCGAGCGCTCCGATGGCCGCGCCGGCGCGCGCGAAGCCGTCCGCGGTGACGCGCAGCGCGGCGAGCGGCTCGTGCTCGCTCGCGTCGAAGCCCAGCGCCACCACCAGCGCATCGGGCCGGAAGGCGCGGATGGCGGCGAGGCCCTGCTCCAGCCCCGCGAGCCAGGCGGCGTCGTCCGCGCCGAAGGGCAGCGGCAGGTTGAGGTTCGCCCCGAGCCCGGGGCCCGCGCCGCGCTCCTCGGCGAAGCCCACATACCAGGGGTAGTAGCGGGCCGGATCGGCGTGCAGCGAGACGGTGAGCACATCGCCCCGCTCCCAGAACAGGCCCTGGGTGCCGTTGCCGTGGTGGCTGTCCACGTCCAGCACCGCCACCCGCGCCGCGCCCCGTGCCCGCAGCCGCTCCGCCGCCAGGGCGCTGTTGTTGATGTAGCAATGCCCGCCCGCCCGGGCCGCATAGGCGTGGTGGCCGGGCGGGCGGCAGAGCGCGTAGGCGGCCGCCGCGCCCCCTTGCGCCGCCGCCTCCGCCGCCGCCAGGGCGCAGCCCGCCGCCCCCAGTGCGGCGGCGAAGGTGCCGGGGCCGATGGGGCAGGCCGTGTCGGCCGTGAAGCGCCCGGCACGGGCGACGGGGTGCCGCGCCGCGCAGGCCGATTGGGCGAGCATCTCGGGGCTCGGGTGGATGTTGGCCACCACCTCCTCGCCCGCCTCGGGCATGGCCGCCCATTCGGCATGGGCGGCGGCGAGGAAGTCGAGATAGGCGGGGGCGTGCAGGGCCTCCACCTCGGCTCGGGTGGCGGGTGGGGCCTCCTCGGGCGCGAGGCCGAGCCGCGCTAGCCCCTCGCGCAGCGCCGCCGCGCGGGCGGGAACCTCGTAGTTGTCGCGCAGCCGCCCGCGCATCAGGAAGAAGCGCGGTGCGTGCAGGGATTCGCTCGCGTGTCCGAAAACCTTCATCGCCGAAGGCTAGCAGGCCGCCGCCCCTCGACAACCGGGCGGGGCCTTGTTGTGCTGCCGCCATGATCCCGCTCGACCCCGGCGCGCGCCGCGCCATCCTGGAGGCCTGCGATTCGCTGCGCGAGGAATCGCTCGACTGGCTGTTCCGCCTGGTGCGCTGCCCCTCCACGCTGGGCAACGAGGCCCCGGCGCTCAACGAGATGGAGCGGCTCTACCGCCGCCTCGGCCTCGCGCCCTTCCGCATCCCGACCGAGCCCGAGCGGATGAAGGACCATCCGGGCTTCTCGCCGCCCCTCATCGCCTACGAGGGGCGGGACAACGTGGCGGCGGTGCACCGCCCGAAGGCGGCGCGCGGCCGCTCCCTCGCCCTGCAGGGGCATGTGGACGTGGTGCCCGAGGGCGACGCCGCGATGTGGACGACGCCGCCCTACCAGCCCGCGATCCGCGCGGGGCGCGTCTTCGGCCGCGGCGCGGGGGACATGAAGGCCGGCCTCGTCAGCGCCGCCATGGCCTTCGCCGCGCTGCGCCGCGCCGGGCTGCAGCCGGCGGCGGAGGTGCAGATGCAGGCGGTGATCGAGGAGGAATGCACGGGCAATGGCGCGCTCGCCGCCATGCTGGCGCTGCCGCGCACGGACGCCGCGATCATCCCCGAGCCGGGGCCGGGGGTGGAGGCGCTCTACACCGCCGAGGTCGGCGTGGTCTGGGCCTGGGTCACGGTCAGCGGCCGGCCCGCCCATGTGCGCGACATGCAGGCGGGGGTGAACGCCATCGAGGCGGCCAGCGTCATCGCTGCCGCCTTCAAGGCCTATGAGGCCGAGATGAACCGCGCCGAGCGCATCCACCCCGCCTTCCACGGCGTGAACCACCCGGTGAACGTGAATCTCGGCGCCATCGAGGGGGGCGAGTGGAACTCCTCCGTCGCCACGCGCTGCCGCATCGGCCTGCGCGTGGGCGTGATGATGGGCCGGACGGCCGCCGAGACGAAGCGCGACATCGAGCGGCTGGTGGCCGATGCCGCCGCCGATCCGCGGCTGCGCGGGGCGAGGGTGCGGCTGGAGTTCAAGGGCTTCATGGCGGACCCCTGCCTGTTCCCGAAGGAGAGCGAGATCAGCCGCCTCGCCGCGCGCTGCTTCGCGGAGGCGACGGGCGGGAGCCTGCGCGACTATCCCGCCACGGGCCTCACCGACGGGCGGCACTTCGTGCTGTATCAGGGCACGCCCTGCGCCGTCTTCGGCCCGGACGCGCAGGACATCCACGGCATCGACGAGAGCGTGGGGGTGGAGAGCATGCACGGCATCACCCGCAGCCTCGCGCTCGCGATCGCCGAGTGGTGCGGGGTGGAGACGATCTGATGCCGCCGATTCACGCCTCCCTTTCCCGCCGCGCCGCGCCCTGCGGGGAGCGGGGGCGGGATGCATAACCTTCCCCTCTCCGGCGCCCGGCTCTGGGCCGACCTGCACGAGATCGCGCGCATCGGCGGCACGCCGAAGGGAGGCTGCAACCGCCAGGCGCTGACCGACCTCGACGCGGAGGGCCGCGCCTGGCTGGCCGAGCGGGCCACGGCGCTCGGCTGCACCCTGCATGTGGACCCCTTCGGCAACATGGGGCTGCTGCGCCCGGGGCGCGACCCGGCGCGCAAGCCCGTCGCCTTCGGCAGCCACCTCGACACCCAGCCCACGGGGGGCAGGTTCGACGGGGTGCTGGGCGTGCTCGCCGGCCTCGAACTGCTCCGCGCCCTGCACGAGGCGGGGGCGGAGACCGAGGCGCCGCTCATGCTGGTCAACTGGACCAACGAGGAGGGCGCGCGCTTCTCGCCGCCCATGATGGGCAGCGGCGCGGCCATGGGCGTCTTCTCGCCCGAGCAGGTGCTGGGCGCGACCGACGCCTCCGGCGCGCGCTTCGGCGAGGAGCTGGCGCGCATCGGCTGGCGGGGCGAGGCGGCGCTGCCCGGGATGGCCGCCTATCTCGAGCTGCACATCGAGCAGGGCGCGCTGCTGGAGCAGGCGGGCAAGAGCGTGGGCATCGTCACCCATGCGCTCGCGCAGTCCTGGTACGAGGTGGTGGTGGAGGGGGCGGAAAACCACGGCGGCGCGGCCATGGCCGGCCGGCGCGACGCGCTGATGGCCGCGGCCCCGCTGATGGCCGCAGTGGAGGAGATCGCGCTGGCCGCCCGCGCGCCTTCCGGCGAACTGGGGCGCGCCACGGTCGGCTGCGTGTCCGTGCATCCCGGCAGCCGCAACGTCGCGCCCTCGCGCGTGTGGTTCAGCGTGGACACGCGCCATGGCGACGCCGCGCAGCTCGCCTGGATGGGCGAGCAGCTTCGCGCCCGCGCCGCCGCCATCGCCCGCGCGCGCGGGGTGACGATCACGGTCACGGATTTCTGGCACAGCCCGCCCACGCCCTTCGATGCGCGGCTCCTCGGCTTCCTGCGCGAGGCGGCGGCGCGGCGCGGGCTGCCGGCGATGGAGCTGCCCACCGGCATCGGCCATGACGCCGTCTATGTGGCGCGCCGCGTGCCCGCGGCGATGCTCTTCGTGCCCTGCCATGGCGGCCTCAGCCACAACGAGGCCGAGAGCATCACGCCCGAATGGGCCGAGGCGGGGCTGCTGGTGCTGGCGGACGCGGTGCTGGCGGCGGCCTCCGCCGCGGGAGAATGATCGCATGAACATCGCCATCGGCGGCTTCCTTCACGAAAGCCATTCCTTCGCCCCCCGTCCCACCGGCTTCGAGGATTTCCTCAGGCCCGGCGGCTTCCCGCCCCTGCTGCGCGCGCCCGGGCTGGTGGAGACGCTGCGCCCCACCTCGGTCTGCGCCGCGGGCGCCATCGCGGCCTGCGAGGCGGCGGGGGCGGAGATCGTCCCGCTCGCCTGGGCTTTCGCCAACCCCGCGGGCCCGGTGACGCGCGCGGCCTTCGAGCGCATCAGCGCCCTCATCCTCGCGGCCCTGAGCGAGGCGCTGCCCGTGGACGGCGTCTTCCTCGACCTGCACGGCGCGATGGTGAGCGAGGATTTCCCTGACGCCGAGGGCGAGCTGCTGCGCCGCGTCCGCGCGGTGGTCGGCCCCGGCGTGCCCGTCGCCGCGACGCTCGACCCCCACGCGAACATGACGCCGCTGATGGCGCGCATGGCCGATGTGCTGGTGCCCTACCGCACCTATCCGCATGTGGACATGCGCGCGATGGGCGAGCGCGCGATCGGCCTGCTGCTCCGCCGCATCGCCCGCGCCCGACCCTGGGCGATGGCGTTCCGGGAGCTCGACTTCCTCATCCCCATCACCAGCCAATGCACGCTCGCCGAGCCGATGGCCGGCGTGATGGCCGCGCGCGCGGCGATCGCGGGCGAGGGCGTGGAGGAGCTCGCCTACTGCTTCGGCTTTCCCTACGCGGATTTCCCCGGCTGCGGCCAAGCCATCGCGGCCTGGGCCGAGACGGAGGCGGCGGCGCAGGCGGCGGTGGAGTCGCTGGCCGCCGAGATCGCGGCGCGGGAGGCCGGTTTCGCCGGCGGCGTGATGCCGGCGCGCGAGGCGGTGGCGCGCGCCCTCGCCGCCCCCCGCGGCCCGGTGGTGATCGCCGACACCCAGGACAATCCCGGCGGCGGCGGCCATGGCGACACCACCGGCCTGCTGGCCGAGCTGCTGGCGCAGGGCGCGCAGGGGGCGGTGCTGGCGCCCATGAACGATTCCGAGGCGGCCGCCGCCTGCCACGCGGCGGGTGAGGGAGCGAGCGTGACCCTCGCCCTCGGCGGCAAGAGCGACGGCGCGCCCCTGACCGTGACGGGGGTGGTCGAGCGCCTCTCCGACGGGCGTTTCACCC
This sequence comes from Roseococcus sp., assembly GCA_046291055.1. Lineage (GTDB taxonomy): Bacteria > Pseudomonadota > Alphaproteobacteria > Acetobacterales > Acetobacteraceae > Roseococcus. The sequence goes on along the minus strand of JBKBSR010000216.1, from coordinate 626 downwards.
TGGAGGGCCCTATGGGCAAGGGCAACCCCGCCGATCTCGGCCCCACGGCGCTGCTGCGGGTGGGCGACGTGCGCGTGGTCATCGTCAGCCGCAAGATGCAGGCGCATGACCAGGCGATCTTCCGCCACCTCGGCGTGGAGCCGGCGGCGCAGCGCATCGTGGCGGTGAAGAGTTCCGTGCATTTCCGGGCGCATTTCCAGCCCATCGCGGCGGAGGTGCTGGTGGCCGCCGCGCCCGGGCCGGTGGTGGCGGACCCGGCCACGCTCCCCTTCACCGCGCTGCGCCCCGGGCTGCGGCTGCGGCCGGGCGACAACCGGGGCTTCGGGGCATGAGGCGGATGATCGGCCTGGCCAGCCTCGGCGCCAGCGGCCATGCGCGGGCGCGGCGGTCCCACGACGCGGCGCCCGGCCCGCTCGGCATCGTGAACGGCCCCCATGACCCGGTGACGCGCGTGCTGCGCGACCGCCGGCCGGGGGCGCAGCAGGAACTCCAGGCCCATGGCCCTTCGACGGCGCGCCGTCGGGGGCGGGCCATGGCGCCATGCTGGGGCCTTTCCCGCCCCCAACGAGACGACCCTGCTCGCCTGCCACGCCGCCGCGGGGGCGCATGGCGGCGGCGATGAGGGC
>JBKBSR010000215.1:0-5767 GCA_046291055.1 Roseococcus sp. | reverse complement strand
TCCGTCCTCGAGATGACGCGGATGATGGCCGAGCTGCGCGAGTTCCAGATGGCCACCCAGTTCCTGGAGCGCGAGACGGAGCGCCAGCAATCCGTGATCGAGCGCCTGCTGCGCCGCCGCACCTGAGGAAGGAGAACCCCCCATGCGAAGCCTGCACATCGCCGCCACCGGGATGCTCGCGCAGCAGACCAACGTCGAGGTGATCTCCAACAACCTCGCGAACATGGGCACCACCGGCTACAAGCGCCGGCGCGCCGAGTTCCAGGACCTGATCTACCAGAACCTCCGCCGCGTCGGCTCGCAGAGCTCCGACACCGGCACCGTGCTGCCCTCGGGCGCGCAAGTCGGCCTCGGCGTGCGCACGGCGGCGATCTACCGCATCGCCGAGCAGGGCAACCTGCAGCAGACCGAGAACCGCTTCGACCTCGCCATCCGCGGCAACGGCTATTTCCAGGTGCAGCTTCCGAGCGGCGAGATCGCCTACACCCGCGACGGCACCTTCGCCCTCAGCCCCGAGGGCGTGATCGTCACCGCCGAGGGCTTCGTGGTGCAGCCCGGCATCACCATCCCGGCCGCCGCGCGCGACGTGACCATCAACGCCTCGGGAGAGGTGCTGGCCCGCCTCGACGGGCAGATCCAGCCGCAGAACGTGGGTCAGATCCAGACCGCGATCTTCGCGAACGAGGGCGGGCTCGAGGCGATCGGCGACAACCTCTTCCTCGCCACCCCCGCCTCCGGCCAGCCCCAGGCCGCCGCCCCCGGCCAGCCGGGCCACGGCACGGTGATGCAGGGCTTCATCGAGACCTCCAACGTCAACACCGTGCAGGAGATCACCGCGCTCATCACCGCCCAGCGCGCCTACGAGATGAACAGCCGCGTGATCACCGCCTCCGACGAGATGCTCTCCACCCTGACGAGGCTGCGCTGATGCTCCGCCGCTCCCTCCTCCTTCTTCCCCTCGGCCTCGCCGCGCCGGCGGCGCGCGCGCAGGCCCCCGCCATCCTCCGCCCGCAGGTGCTGCTGGAGGCGGAGGTGCTACGCCTGTCCGACCTCTTCGAGAACGCCGGCCCGCGCGCGGCGACGGTGCTCGCCGCCGCCCCCCTGCCCGGCAGGCGCATGGTGCTGGAGACGCAGAACCTCGTGAACATCGCGCGCCAGCACGGCGTGCCCTGGCGCCCCATGACGGGGAGCGAGCGCGCGGTGGTGGAGCGGCCAGGACGGCCCGTCCCCCGCGCCGAGATCGAGGCGCTGCTGCGCGAGGAGCTCTCGCGCCACGGCGTCGAGCCCGAGATGGAGATCGAGCTGCCCGGCCTGATCCCGCCCATGGTGCCCGCCTCGGCCTTCTTCCAGCTCGCGCTCGAGGGGCTGGCCGTCGAGCAGCCGGGCCTGCGCTTCGCGGCCACGCTGGTGGTGCTGGCCGATGGCATGCCCGCCAGCCGCATGCGCCTCGCCGGCCGCGCGGTGCCCACGCTCCCCGTGGTGGTGGCCACGCGCCGCCTCGCGCTGGGCGAGATCGTGGGGCCCGCGGATGCGCGACTCGCCCGGCTCAGGGCCGAGCGGGTGCGGCCCGGCCAGGCGCAGCAGCTCGAGCAGGTGGTGGGGCAGGAGCTGCGCCGGCCCATGGCGGCCGAACAGGGCTTCGCGCTGATCGACCTCGGCCCGCCCTCCATCGTGGCGAAGAACGGGCTGGTGACGCTGCTGCTCGACGCGCCGGGCATCCAGCTCACCGCCCAGGGCCGTGCGCTGGAGAGTGCGGCGCGCGGCATGAGCGTGCCGGTGATGAACCTCGCCTCGCGCCAGGTGGTGGAGGGGGTGGCCGTCGCGCCCGGCCGGGTGCGGGTGGCCATGGGCAGCGTGCCGGTGGGCGTGCGATGAGGGCCGCCCTGCCCGCGCTGGCCGCGCTGCTGATGCTCGCGGCCTGCGGCCAGGCCGAGCGCCTCTCGCGCGTCGGCCGTCCGCCGCCGCTCTCGCCGGTGACGGACCCCACGCGCGATCCCGCCTGGCGGCCCGTCTCCATGCCCATGCCCGCGCCGCAGGAGGCGCCGCCGCTCGCCAACTCGCTGTGGCGGCCGGGCAGCCGCACCTTCCTGCGCGACCAGCGCGCGGCGCAGGTGGGCGACCTGATCACCATCCTCGTCTCCATCGCCGACGAGGCGCAGCTTCAGAACCGCACCCAGCGCAGCCGCACGGGCGGCGAGCAGATGGGCGTGCCCAACCTGCTCGGCCTGGAGGCGAGCACGGGCCGGGTGCTGCCCAACAGCGTCTCGCCAGACCGGCTGGTGAACACCTCGAGCACCGGCAACAGCGACGGCAACGGCACGGTGCGCCGCAACGAGCAGGTGACGCTGCGCCTCGCCGCCGTGATCACCCAGACCCTGCCCAACGGCAACATGGTGGTTGCCGGCCGGCAGGAGGTGCGGGTGAACAACGAGCTGCGCGAACTCACCGTGCAGGGCATCGTCCGCCCGCAGGACATCGCCTCCGACAACACCATCCGCCACGACCGGCTGGCGGAGGCGCGCATCTCCTACGGCGGGCGCGGCGCGCTGAGCGACATCCAGCAGCCGCGGCTGGGGCAGCAGCTCCTGGACATCCTGCTGCCCTTCTGAGCCGGGCGGCGTGGATTCCCGCTCCGGGCGATCTGCTCTAGGCTTCCCCCGAGAGGTTCGGGGGAAGCGCCATGGCGGAGGAGTTCGACTACGTGATCGTGGGCTGCGGCGCCGCGGGCTCGCTGCTCGCGGCGCGGCTGAGCGAGGACGGCGCAAGCCGCGTCTGCGTCCTCGAAGCCGGGCCCAAGGACCGCAACCCCTTCATCCACATCCCGGCAGGCTTCATCAAGACGCTGAAGAACCCCGAGGTCACCTGGCAGTTCCGCACCGCGCCCACCGAGCGCACGGGCGGGCGGGGCATCGCCACCGTGCAGGGGCGCACGCTCGGCGGCTCCTCCTCCATCAACGGCATGATCTACAACCGCGGCCAGCCGGGCGATCTCGACTCATGGGCCCAGCGCGGCAACCGCGGCTGGGGCTACGAGGACTGCCTGCCCTACTACCGCCGCACCGAGCGCCGCATCGGCTTCGGCGAGCCCGACAAGCGCGGGCGCGAGCAGGGCATCCCCGTCACCGACACGGACTGGACGAGCCCGCTGACCGAGGCCTTCATCGCCGGCTGCGTGAACATGGGCATCCCGCGCAACCCCGACTACAACTCGGGCGACCAGGCGGGGGTAGGCTATTTCCAGCGCGCCATCCTCAACGGCCGCCGCGTCTCGGCCTATCGCGCCTTCCTGCACAGGGCGCTGGCGCGCCCCAACCTCGATGTGCGCACCGAGGCGCGCGCGAGCGAGATCGTCCTCGAAGGCCGGCGCGCGGTGGGCGTGCGCTATCTGCGCGCGCGCGGCGGCGAGCCAGTTGAGGTGCGCGCGCGGCGCGAGGTGATCCTCTGCGGCGGCACGGTGAACAGCGCGCGGCTCTTGCAGGTCAGCGGCATCGGCCCCGCCTGGCTGCTCCGGCAGATCGGCGTGGAGGTGAAGCACGACCTCCCCGGCGTGGGCGAGAACTTCCGCGACCACTACGCGAGCCGCATCGTCATGCGCGCGAAGCCGGGCACGGTGACGCTGAACGAGCTGAGCAAGGGCCTGCGCCTCGCCGGCGAGGTGCTGCGCTGGGGGGCGGGCCTGCCCTCCATCCTCGCGATCGTGCCCTCGGTGGTCTACGTGTTCTGGAAGAGCTTCGAAGGGCTCGACCAGCCCGACCTGCAATGCGTCTTCACCCCCGGCAGCTACAAGGAGGGGCAGGTCTATGTGCTGGACGACTACCCCGGCATGACCGCCGGCGCCTGGCAGCACCGGCCCGAGAGCACGGGCTGGGTGCGCGCGAGGAGCCGCGACGTGTTCGAGGACCCCGAGATCCAGCCCAACTACCTGGCGCACGAGATGGACCGGCGCGTGCACCTCGCCGGCATCCGCTTCCTGCGCCGCGCGCTGAACACGCCCGAGATGCAGCCCTTCATCGAGGCCGAGACCCTGCCGGGCCCCCAGGCGCAGAGCGACGACGAGCTGCTCGACTTCGCCTACCGCAACGGCAGCACCACCTATCACCTCATCGGCACCTGCCGCATGGGCCCCGCCACCGACCCGACCGCGGTGGTGGACGACCGGCTGCGCGTGCACGGCCTCGCGGGGCTGCGGGTGGTGGACGCCTCGATCATGCCCTCCATGACCAGCGCCAACACCTACGCGACAACGCTGATGATCGCCGAGAAGGCGAGCGACTTCATCCGCGGGCGGGAGGCGGAAACGGAAGCGGCGTGATACGGGCGGCCGTATCACTCCCCCTGGCGCAGGATGCCCTGCTCGCGGAAGCGCCGGCGGTCGTCTTCGGAGAAGTTGTGGGCGTTGTCGTAGAGCAGGGAGAGGAAGTTCTGGCTGTTCACATGGTCCCACATGCGCGGGATGGCGGCGTCGCCGTTGCTGGGGTTGAGCGCGTTGCCGCCATAGCCCGCGCAGTCCGCCCGCCAGTCCCAGGTCGCCACCTCGCGGTCATAGGCCGCGGTCAGCCGGTCTATCTGCGCGCCGCTCGCGCCGATCATGACGAGGTCGCCGGTGAAGAAGCCACGGCCGGTCGGGAAGCCGCAGTTCTTGAAGCGGTTCAGCCGGTCGGTCACGTTGTAGACCCAGGTGTGGCGCTCGATGTTCGCCACCACCTCGGGCGAGAGGCTGCCATCGGGCTCGCGCCCGAAATTCGCGAGCCGCGCGCGGGCCTGCAGGCCCTCGCTGGAGGAAGGGGCGAGGTGCATGGCCGTCGCGTAGCGGAAGGCGGCGTCGCGGTAGAGACCCTGCCGCATCAGGATTTCGGCCAGGTAGAAGTTGGCGGGCGCGTTGGCGGGCTGGTAGCCGTAGCGCAGGCCGCTCGAGAAGCCGGCGAAGGCCGCCGCGAAATCCCCGCGCTGGAACAGCTCGAAGGCGTTCTGGAACAGCCGCTGGGCCTCCGCCCGGCGTTCGGGCGTGGAGATCAGGTTCGGGGGGGGCGGGCTCGAGGGCGGGCATTGCACCACGTCGCCGCACTGCTCCATGTTGCGGGCGAAGCGCGCGCTGCTCTCGCCCAGGCGTTCCGCATGGACGAGGGCGGCGGGGCGGCCGCCAATGGTGGCGCGCACCCAGACGGTGGTCATGCGTTCCCCCTGGCCCGGGAGGGGGGTCAGACCCGCCGGCCGATCCTGAATCGAGCGCCAGGAGCGGCCGTCGGAGACGTTGACGTTCCAGCGTCCGCCGCCGCTCTGGGCGGCGCAACCCAGAAGCAGCGCGCACATGGCCAGCGCCATGCAGCGAAACACCCGCATCAGTCTCCTCCCTCGCTGCCCCGCGCCGCGCCTGTTCCGGCGAGGCGGGGCCGCCCGCGGACGCCCAGCGGGCGGAAGCCTGCCCCATCCTGCCCAGCAAGGGAAAGCAAATCCGGGGCTGTGGGCGGCCTGCCCCGCCGCCGCAGGCGGGCCTGAGCATGTGCGGGCGCTATTTCCTCCACCGCGATCCGGCCGCGCTCGCGCGCCATTTCGGCGCCGCCAACCCCACGCCCAACCTCGCGCCGAGCTGGAACATCGCGCCCACCCAGGATTCCCTCGTGCTGCGCCGCCACCCCGAGACCGGCGAGCGCCACCTCGACCTGCTGCACTGGGGCCTCGTGCCCCGCTGGGCGAAGGACGGCTCGGGCGCGGCGCGGCTGATGAACGCGCGCGACGATTCGGTGGCGGTGAAGCCCTCCTTCCGCGA
>JBKBSR010000214.1:0-5770 GCA_046291055.1 Roseococcus sp. | reverse complement strand
GCGGGGGCGGCGCAGGTGCTGCGCGATGCCCGGATCGCGCCGATCTACGAGGGCGCCAACGGCATCCAGGCGCTCGATCTGGTCGCGCGCAAGCTGCCGCGCGACCAGGGCGCCACGCTGCGCGCAATGATCGCAGCCGCGCGCGAGGCCGATCCGCGCCTCGCCCCGGCCGCGGCGGAGCTGGAGCACGCGACACGCTGGATCCTCGCCGCAGCGTCCGAGGAGGCGGCGGCCTCGGCCAGCGCCTATCTCGACGCCTGCGGCTGGTTCCTCGGCGCGGCGCAGCTCGCCCGCGCCGCGCGGCTCGACGCGCGCTATGCGCCGATCGCAGCCTTCTACCGCGCGCGACTGCTGCCGAGAGTCCAGGCCCGCTGCTCGGAGATCACAGGGGCGGCGGAGCTGCTCGCGCTGATCGCGTAGCGAAAACGCCCTGCCCCGGCGGGGCGGGGGGTTGCGCTGGGCGGTCAACGCAGCATCTTGAAACCGTTCCAAAGATCACACCGACGGCATGAACGCTCCTCTCCCCGCCCCCGCGCTCCGTCGCCAGCGGCCGGATATCGCCATCGTCGGCGCGGGCCCCGGGGGGCTCGCGGCGGCCATGCTGCTCGCCGCGAGCGGCGCGCGGGTGACGGTGTTCGAGAAGGACGAGGTGGTGGGCGGGCGCACCCGCACCCTCACCTCGCCGCAGGGCTACCGCTTCGACCTCGGCCCCACCTTCTTCCTGTATCCGCGCATCATCCGCGAGGTGTTCGCGAGCTGCGGCGCCGATCTGGACGAGGAGGTGGAGCTCATCCAGCTCGACCCGCAGTACCGTCTGATCTTCGAGGGGTCGCCCAGCGTCACCCTGGATGCGACGGGCGATCTCGACCGGATGGAGGCCGCCATCGCGGCCTTCGCGCCCCAGGACGCGGCCGGCGTGCGCCGCTTCATGGCGGACAACCGCTGGAAGCTGGACGCCTTCCGCCCGGTGCTGGAGAAGCCCTTCAGCACCACCGCGCGCATGCTGGGCAAGGACGTGCTGTTCAGCCTGCCGCAGCTTCGCCCGCACCTGCAGGTGGACGAGGATCTGCGCCGCTACTTCAGCGATCCGCGCGTGCGGCTCGCCTTCAGCTTCCAGACGAAATACCTGGGCATGTCGCCTTTCAAGTGCCCGTCCATGTTCACCATCCTCTCATTCCTGGAGTACGAGTACGGCGTCTATCACCCGATCGGCGGCTGCGGCGCGGTGAGCGAGGCGATGCGCCGGGTGGCCGAGCGGCTGGGCGTGGAGTTCCGCCTCGGCACGCCGGTGGAGCGCATCGCCTTCGCCGGCCGGCGCGCGGTGGGCGTGGAGGCCGCCGGCCGCCACCACGCCGCGGATGCGGTGGTGCTGAACGGCGATTTCGCGCATGCCGTGCCGCGCCTGGTTCCGGATTCCATCCGCAAGGCCTGGTCCGACCGCAAGATCGAGAAGGCGCGCTATTCCTGCTCGACCTTCATGCTCTACCTCGGCGTGGAGGGGGCGCTGCCGCAGCTCTCGCACCACAACGTGCTGCTCTCGGAAACCTACCAGGAGAACATCCGCCAGATCGAGACGGGCGTGATCCCGCAGGTGCCGAGCCTCTACGTGCAGAACCCCACGGTGACCGATCCGGGCATGGCGCCGCCGGGGCACAGCGCGCTCTACATGCTGGTGCCGGTGCCGAACCTGCGCCACGGCGCGGACTGGGCGGCCGAGCAGAAGCGCTTCCGCGACATCGCCATCGGCCGCCTCAAGGTGCTCGGCGTCGAGGACATCGAGAGCCGCATCCGCTACGAGCGCATCGTCACGCCCCAGTCCTGGCAGGACGAGTTCGCCGTGGGCTTCGGCGCCACCTTCAACCTGAGCCACGACCTTCTGCAGATGCTGAGCTTCCGGCCGCGCAACCGCTTCAACGACACCGAGGGCCTCTACCTCGTCGGCGGCGGCACGCATCCGGGCTCCGGCCTGCCGGTGATCTACGAGGGCGCGCGCATCACCACGCGCCTCATCCAGGAGGATCTGGCGATGGAGCCGGCCGTCGCGCCGGCCCTCGCGCGGTAGGGAGTTCCCCGCATGACCAGCTCTCACATCGTCGTCGTCGGCGCGGGGCTCGGCGGCCTCGCCGCCGCCTGCACCGCCGCCGCGCGCGGCCACCGCGTCACCCTGCTCGACAAGAATCCCTGGCTGGGCGGGAAGGCGGCGCAGCTCTACCTCGACGCGCCGGACGGAAGCGGGAAGTTCCGCTTCGACATGGGCCCCACCATCCTCACCGTGCCGCGCGTGCTGCGCCGGATCTACGCGGAGGCCGGGCGCGACCAGGCGAAGGAGCTTCCGCTCATCTACCTCGACCCGCAGTGGCGCTGCTTCTTCGAGGACGGCACGCGCATCGACCTGATGGCCGATGTGGAGACCATGGCGAAATCCATGGACGCCTTCGCCCCCGGCACCGGCGCGGGCGACGGCTACCGGAGGTTCCAGCGCATCGCGCGCCACCTGCACGGCGTCTCGGAGAAGTTCTTCTTCTGGAAATCCGTCGAGGGCATCGGCGACACGCTGAACCTGCGCGCCAACTTCAACCCCGACACGCTGCGCGACGTGCTCTCGCTGCGCATGGGCCAGACCGTGGCGCGCGTGATCCGCGGCCATGTGCCGGACGAGCGGCTCGCGCAGATGCTGGACCACTTCTGCCAGTATGTCGGCTCCAGCCCCTATCTCGCGCCCGCCGTGCTCTCCTCCATCGGCGACATGCAGGCGAGCGAGGGCGTGTGGTATCCCGTGGGCGGCACGCGCGCCGTGGCCGAGGGGCTGGCGAAGCTCGCGGGGGAACTCGGCTGCGAGCTGCGCCCCAACGCGGACGTGACGGGCCTCGACATCGAGAACGGCAAGGTCACCGCCGTGAAGCTCGCGACCGGCGAGCGCATAGCCTGCGACGCCGTGATCTCCAACATGGACGCCATCCGCACCTACAGGGAGCTGGTGGGCGGCGAGGCGGCCGCGGCCTACGACAAGAAGGGCTACGAGCCCGCCTGCTCGGGCGTGGTGCTCTATCTCGGCCTTAACCGGCGCTATGAGCACCTGGCGCACCACTGCTTCGTCTTCTCCCGCGACGCGGAGGAGGAGTTCGACGCCATCTACAAGAAGGGCGAGCCCGCGCCGGACCCGACGGCCTATCTCGCCGCCACCGCGCAGACCGACCCGACCAGCGCCCCCGAGGGCGGCGAGGCGCTCTATGTGCTGGTGCACACGCCCTACATCCGCCCGCACCACGACTGGAACGAGATCTTCCCCGGCTACCGCCAGAAGATCCTCGACAAGCTGAAGCGCACCGCCGCCATGCCCGACATCGAGGAGCGCATCGTGGCGGAAGCCCGCCTCACGCCCGTGGACATCCACGAGCGCTACCGCGTGCTGAACGGCGCCATCTACGGCCTCGCCTCGCATGGCAGCTTCACCGGCGCCTTCAAGCCCGGCAACCGCTCGCGCCATGTGAAGGGGCTCTACCTCTGCGGCGGGGCTGCGCATCCGGGGCCCGGCATGCCCATGGTGATGATGTCCGGCTGGATCGCGGCCGACAGCCTGGACCGCGATCTCGGCGGGCGCGGCATGTCGCCCGAGGCCGAGCGCGCCGGCCGCCGCGAGGCCGAACTGGCCGGCGCTTGAGCATGGGCGCGGCGGACGAGCCCTCGCCCGTCGCGCTCCGCTCGGAGCGGATGATGGCCTTCTTCGAGGTGGCCTTCACCCGCAGCTTCGCCGCCTCCTTCACCGCGCTCCGGGTTCCCCAATGGGGCATGCCCGCCGCCCCGGCGGGCCGGCCGGCCATCGTCCTGATGAACCACCCGGGCTGGTGGGACGGGGTGATGGTGATGCTGCTGATGCGCCGCTTCTTCCGCGACCGCCCGGGCTTCACGCCCATGGACGCGGCGGCGCTGGAGAAATACCGCTTCATGAAGCGGCTCGGCGTCTTCGGCATCGAGCAGAACACCGCGCGCGGGGCCATCCGCTTCCTCCAGACGGCGAAGCAGGTGCTGGAGGATCCGCGCCACATGCTCTGGATGAACGCGCCCGGCCGATTCGCCGATGTGCGCGAACGCCCCGTGCCGCTGGCCCCCGGCGTGACGCGCCTGCCCGAGATCGCCCCCGCGGCCGCGATCCTGCCCGTGGCCATCGAATACACCCACTGGACCGAGAAGCGCGGCGAGGCGCTGGTCGCCTTCGGCCCGCCGCTCGACTGCGGCGACCTCCTCGTGCTGGAGCGCGAGCCGCGCACCGAGGCGATCCGCGCCGCGCACACCGCCGTGATGGACCGCCTGGCCGAGGACGCCATCAGCCGCGACCCCGCGCGCTTCACCATCGCCGTGCAGGGGCGGCAGGGGATGGGCGGGCTCTACGGCGCCGTGCAGTATGCCCGCGCCCTGCTCAGGGGCCAAAGACACGACCCGCGCCACGATTCGCGCGCGGCGGAAGGGAGGTGACGGGGATGGACTACGCGCACATCGCGCTGGCGCTTGCGCTGATGCCCATCGTCTTCGGCGTCATCAACCTGCGCCGCCTGCCCCGCCTCGGCGCCACCCCGCCCGAGGGCACGCTCGTCTCCATCCTGATCCCCGCGCGCAACGAGGCGGCGAACATCGGGGCCTGCCTCGACGCCGCGCTCGCCTCCACCGGCTGCGCCATCGAGGTGGTGGTGATGGACGACGGCAGCACCGACGCCACGGCCGAGATCGTGCGGCGCTACGCGGCGCGGGATGCGCGGGTGCGCCTGGTCGCCGCGCCCTCGCTGCCCCCGGGCTGGACGGGCAAGGTGCATGCCTGCGCGCGGCTGGCCGAGGCGGCGCGAGGCACGCATTTCCTGTTCATCGACGCCGATGTGCGCCTCGCGCCCCACGCCGCGGCCGCCATGGCGGCGCACAGCGCGGCGCACGGCATCGCGCTCGTCAGCGGCGTGCCGCGGCAGGAGATGCGCACGCTGGGCGAGGGCCTCACCGTGCCCTTCATCAACTTCCTGCTGCTCTGCTACCTGCCTTTCGGCGGGCGCGCCATCCAGCGCAAGCCGAGCCTGGCCGCCGCCTGCGGCCAGCTCATCCTCGTCGAGCGCCGCGCCTATGAGGTGACGGGCGGCCACAGCACCATCAAGGGCGTGCTGCACGACGCCATCGCGCTCGCGCGCCTGTTCCGCGAGCGCGGCCACGACACGGAGATCGTGGACGGCACGCCGCTCGCCACCTGCCGCATGTATGAGGGCTTCGCCCAGGCCTGGGCGGGCTTCATCAAGAACGCGCGCGAGGGGATGGCCACCCCCATCGGCCTGCCCATCTGGACGGTGCTGCTGGCCGGCGCGCATCTCTGGCCCTGGGCCCTGCTGCCGGACCTCGAGGCCGTCGCCACCATCCTGCTGATGTTCGCGCTGCGCGCGGCGGTGACGATCCGCACGCGCGAGCCGTGGTGGACGGTGCCGCTGCACCCGCTCACCGTCATCGTCGCGCTCGCCATCCAGTGGACGGCGCTGCTGCGCTCGGCGCTCGGGCTCAAGGCGGGCTGGAAGGGGCGCGCCTACAGCCCCGCCAAGGCCGAGGGCTGAGCGCCCGTATCAGCGATCGCCCGAGGGCGGCGGCGCCGCGGGCGCGTTCACCTGGCAGTAGAACAGCTCCACGGCCATGCGGATGCCGCCCAAAGTGGCCAGCAACCACCCCCCGCCGGTGAGGATGGCCTGCACCACACCAATGCCGGTGGGAAAGTTGCGCCCGCCCCCCAAACAACAACTCTGCCCAC
>JBKBSR010000213.1:0-5776 GCA_046291055.1 Roseococcus sp. | reverse complement strand
TGGGCAGCAGCAGCAGCAGCAGGAAGGAGAGGGCGGCGGGCAGCGAAAGCAGCCAGCCGCCCAGCGCCTCGCCCAGGCGGCGGCGCGCGCGGGGGGGCGCTGCGGCGAGCGCGGCCTCAGACATGCGCGGCCTCGCGCCTCGCCACCGGCAGCCGCCGCCCGTCCGCGCCGAAGAGCAGCGCGCGGGCGGGATCGAAGGCGAGGTGCAGCGCCTCGCCGCGCGCCACGCGCAGCTCCGGCTCGGCGCGCATCACGATCTCCACCCCGCCGGCCTCGAGGTGGATCAGCTCATGGTCGCCCAGGAACTCGACATGCGCGACGCGCGCGGGAAGGCCCGCGGGGGCGATGCGCCAGTCCTCCGGCCGCACGCCCAGCGTCACCGCCCCGCGCGCGGGGCTCGCGAGCGGCAGGGCCGCCCCTTCCAGCCGCAGCACCCCGTCCTCGCCCACCGTGGCCGGCAGCAGGTTGATGCGCGGGCTGCCGATGAAGGTGGCGACGCGCAGATCGGCAGGCTCGCGGTAGATCGCCTCGGGCGTGCCGAGCTGGAGGATCTCGCCCGCCTGCATGACCGCGACGCGGTCGGCCATGGTCAGCGCCTCGGCCTGGTCGTGCGTCACATAGACGCTGGCCGCCCCGGCGCGGCGGTGGATCTCCACGATCTCGCGCCGGGTGGAGACGCGCAGCGCGGCGTCGAGGTTGGAGAGCGGCTCGTCCAGCAGGAACACCGCCGGGCGGCGCACGACGGCGCGGGCCAGCGCCACGCGCTGGCGCTGCCCGCCCGAGAGCTGCGCGGGCTTGCGGTCGAGCAGATGCGAAAGGCCCAGCGGCTCGGCGATGGCCGCCACGTCGCGCGCGATCCCCGCGCGCGCGGCGCGCGAGAACAGCCCCCCCAGCAGCGGCGCGCGCTGCCAGCCGTTCAGCCGCCGCATGGCCAGCGGCACGGCGATGTTCTGCCGCACCGTCAGGTGCGGGTAGAGCGCGTAGTTCTGGAACACCATGGCCACGTCGCGCTCGGCGGGGTGGGCGCGGGTCACGTCGCGGCCGTTGATCGTCACCCGGCCCGAGGCGGGGGGCTGCAGCCCGGCCACCACGCGCATCAGCGTCGTCTTGCCGCAGCCCGAGGGGCCGAGCAGCGCCACGAACTCGCCGGGCGCCACGCTGAGCGAGACGCCGCGCAGGATGGGGTTGCCGCCCAGGGTGACGGCGGCCTCCTCGACATGGAGGCCGGAATCGGGGGTTCGCATCGCGGCGCGGCATAGGCCCCCGCCATTGCCGCAGGGCTGCAATGCCGTGACGCTTGCGTGGCAGCGCCCGCGCTTTCCGGCCCCGGCGGGTTTCGCTAGGGTCCGCCCCCGCAACCCGCGCCCCGGAGAGCCCTTGCACCGCGCCGAGACCCTCGCCGCCGGCAGCGTCGCCGTCGCCCTCGCCGTTCTCGGCTTCAAGACCGCGGCCTGGTGGATGACGGGCAGCGTCGCCCTCTTCGCCGATGCGCTGGAGAGCGTGGTGAACGTGGCCGCCGCCGGCGCCGCCCTGCTTGCGGTGCGCTACGCCGCCCTGCCGGCGGATGCGAACCACCCCTACGGCCACCACAAGGCCGAGTATTTCTCGGCGGTGCTGGAGGGGGCGCTGATCCTGGTCGCCGCCTTCATCATCCTGCACGAATGCTGGCAGAGCCTGCAGACCCCCCGCCTGCCCGAACTCTCGCCCGCGGCGGCGGCGGTGGTGCTGGGGGCCACGCTGATCAACGGCGCCTGGTGCGCCCTCCTGTTCCGCCGCGGGCGGCGGCTGCGCTCGCCCGCCCTGCTGGCCGACGCGCGGCACCTGCTCTCGGACGTGGTCACCTCCGTCGGCGTTCTGGTCGGCGTGGCGCTCGCCCTCGCCACCGGGCTGTGGTGGCTCGATCCGCTGCTGGCGGCGCTCACGGCGGGCAACATCGTCTTCAGCGGGGCGCGGCTGGTGCGCGAGAGCGTGGGCGGGCTGATGGACGAGGCGCTCTCGCCCGAGATGCTGGCGCGCATCCGCCGCATCGTCGGCCAGGAGGCGGAGGGCGCGATCGAGGCGCATGACATCCGCTCGCGCCAGGCGGGGCGCTTCACCTTCATCGAGTTCCACCTGGTCGTGCCCGGCGGCATGCGCGTGACCGAGGCGCACGACATCTGCGACCGCATCGAGGCCGCGCTGAAGGCCGAGCTGGGCGAGGCGGTGATCACCATCCATGTCGAGCCCGAGGGGAAGGCCAAGCACCGCGGGGTGCTGGTGCTGTGATCCTCCCCCTCCGCTGGGCGCCCCGGCGGCCGGAGGAGGGGGCGGGCTGGGGCGGCCTCGTCTCGCTGCTGCTGCACGGGGCGCTGCTGGCGGCGCTGCTGCTGCCCGGCGTGGCGCGGCGCGAGGCGCTGCCGCAGACGGGGCTGGAGCTGGTCTGGGATCCGGACTCGCCGGAGACGGTGGGCGAGGGGGGCGCCGCGTCGCCCGAGACCGCGCCCGACCCCGCCCCGGCGGAGGAGGCGCCCGACCCCGCCCCGGCGGAGGAGGCGCCCGCGCCGCCCGCCCCCGTCCTCGCCGAAGCGCCGCCCGCCCCCGAACCCGCCGCGGCGCCGCCCCCGCCCCCACCCTCGGCGCCGGCGCCAGCGCAGCCCCTGCCGCCGCCGGCCGATCCGGCGCTGGTCCCTCCGCCCGCCGCGCCCCCCGATGCCGCCTCGCCCGAGCCGGCGGGGCCGCCGCCCTCGTCGGAGCCGCCACCGCCCGCGGAGCCCGCGCCTCCGGCGGAACCTCCGCCGCCCGCGCCGCCGCCGCCCGCGCCGGAGGCCCCCCGCCCCGAACCCGCCCGCCCCGAGCGCCCGCGCCCCGCGCGCCCTTCCGCCGCCCGCCCGCCCGCGGCGGCCACCCGCCCCGGCGCGCCCGGCCCCGATGCGCCCGGCGCCGATCCGCCGGGCCAGGGCCTTGCGCTCGGTCCCACCACCCCGCCCGAGCCCGATGAGCGCTATCCCCGCGCCGCGCCCGCCTATCCCGAGATGGCCCGCGCGCGCGGCGAGCAGGGGGTGGTGGTGCTGGAACTCGCCATCGGCACGGATGGGCGGGTGATCACCGCGCGCGTCGCGCGCTCCTCGGGCTTTCCCATGCTCGACGAGGCGGCGCGCCGCGCCGCGCAGGAATGGCGCTTCCGCCCCGCCCGCATCGAGGGGCAGCCCACCCTCGCCACCGTGCAGGCGGCCGTGCAGTTCCGCCTGCAGTGACGCGCCCCATATCCCGCCCCGTCCGCCCCCTCGCCGGAGAGCTTCGCCATGGTCCGTCTCGATGTCATCACCACCCGCGGCGGGGACGCCGGCGAGACCTCGCTCGGCGACGGCAGCCGGGTGCGCAAGGATGCGCTGCGCGTCGAGGCCTATGGCACGGTGGACGAGCTGAACGCCGTGCTCGGCCTGCTGCGCCTGCATCTGGAGGCGGATGCCGAGGCCGAGGCGATGATCGGCCGCATCCAGAACGACCTGTTCGACCTCGGCGCCGATCTCTGCGTGCCCGGGGCGGGCGAGGGGCGGCTGCGCGTCAGCCCCGCCCAGGTGGCGCGGCTGGAGCAGGAGGTGGCGGCGATGAACGCGCCCATCCCGCCGCTGCGCAGCTTCGTGCTGCCCGGCGGCAGCGCGGCGGCGGCGCACGCGCATCTGGCGCGCACCGTGGCGCGGCGGGCTGAGCGGCTGGTGGTGGCGCTGGCCGCGCAGGAGGAGGTGAACCCCGAGGCGCTGCGCTACCTCAACCGCCTGTCGGACCACCTTTTCGTGCTGGCGCGCCGCTGCAACGGCAACGGAGCGCGCGACGTGACCTGGACGCCGGGGGCGGGGCGCTGAAGCCTCAGCCCACCCGGTTCGTGATCAGCTCCTGCACCACCGCGGGGTCGGCGAGGGTGGAGGTGTCGCCCAGCCCCTCCGTCTCGTTGGCGGCGATCTTGCGCAGGATGCGGCGCATGATCTTGCCCGAGCGCGTCTTGGGCAGGCCCGGCGCCCACTGGATGGCGTCGGGCGTGGCGATGGGGCCGATCTCCTTGCGCACCCAGGCGACCAGCTCCTTGCGGAGCGCCTCGGAGGGCTCCTCGCCCGCCACCAGCGTCACGTAGCAGTAGATGCCCTGGCCCTTGAGGTCGTGCGGCATGCCCACCACCGCCGCCTCGGCCACCTTGGGGTGGGCGACGAGGGCGCTCTCGATCTCGGCCGTGCCCATGCGGTGGCCAGCGACGTTGATCACGTCGTCCACCCGGCCCGTGATCCAGTAGTAGCCGTCGGCGTCGCGGCGCGCGCCGTCGCCGGTGAAGTACATGCCCTTGAAGGTGGAGAAGTAGGTCTGCACGAAGCGCGCGTGGTCGCCATAGACGGTGCGCATCTGCCCCGGCCAGGAATCGAGCAGCACGAGGTTGCCCTCCGTCGCGCCCTCCAGGATCTTCCCGTCATTGTCCACCAGGGCGGGCTTCACCCCGGGCAGCGGCAGGGTGGCGGAGCCCGGCTTCAGCGCCACCGCGCCGGGCAGCGGCGAGATGAGGATGCCGCCCGTCTCGGTCTGCCACCAGGTGTCCACGACGGGGCAGCGCTCCTCGCCCACCACGCGGTAGTACCAGAGCCAGGCCTCGGGGTTGATCGGCTCGCCCACGCTCCCGAGCAGGCGCAGCGAGGCGCGGGAGTGCTTCTTCACCGGCCCCTCGCCCTCGCGCATCAGCGCGCGGATCGCCGTCGGCGCCGTGTAGAAGATGTTCACCTGGTGCTTGTCCACCACCTGCCAGAAGCGGCCCGAATCCGGCCAGGAGGGCACGCCCTCGAACATCAGCGTGGTCGCGCCGTTCGCGAGCGGGCCGTAGACGATGTAGGTGTGGCCGGTGACCCAGCCGACATCGGCGGTGCACCAGTAGATCTCGCCCGGGCGGTAGTCGAAGACGAGCTCGTGCGTGAAGCTGGCCCAGACCATGTAGCCACCGGTGGTGTGCAGCACGCCCTTGGGCTTTCCGGTGGAGCCGGAGGTGTAGAGGATGAACAGGGGATCCTCCGCGTTCATCCGCTCGGGCTCGCAGCTGTCCGCCTCGGCGGCGCAGAGCTCCTCCCACCAGTGGTCGCGGCCCGGGGTCATGGCCACCGCCCCGCCGGTGTTCTTCGCGACGACGACATGGCGGATGGAGGGGCAGGATTTGAGCGCTTCGTCCGCGTTGGCCTTGAGCGGCACGCGGCGCCCGCCGCGGCGGCCCTCGTCGGCGGTGATGAGCACCGAGCACTCGGAATCCTGGATGCGCGAGGCGAGGCTGTCCGGAGAGAAGCCGCCGAAGACGACGGAGTGGATGGCGCCGATGCGCGCGCAGGCGAGCATGGCCACGGCGGCCTCGACGATCATCGGCAGGTAGATGCACACGCGGTCGCCCTTCCTCACGCCCAGGCGGCGCAGCGCATTGGCCAGCCGGCACACCCTCGCGTGCAGTTCGGCGTAGGTCACCTTCGCGTCGCTCGCCGGGTCGTCGCCCTCCCAGATGATCGCCACCTGCCCGCCGCGCCCGGCGGCGATGTGGCGGTCGAGGCAGGAGACGGAGGCGTTGAGCTCGCCATCCTCGAACCACTTGATGGAGACGTCGCCGGTGAAGTCGGTGTTCTTGATCCTCGTCGGCTCGCGCATCCAGGCGATGCGGCGCATCTCCTGCCGCCAGAAGCCCTCCGGGTCGCGCGGCGCAGCCTCCACCAGGGCGGAGCGCGCCTCTGCGGTGACGCAGGAGCGGGAGGCGATCTCAGGCTTGATGGCAATGAGGCCATCC
>JBKBSR010000212.1:0-5796 GCA_046291055.1 Roseococcus sp. | reverse complement strand
GCGGAAATGCAGGACGGCTCGCTGTTCCAGGCGCGCACCGAGGTGAAGGTCACCATCGGCGGCTGCGGCGGCTGAGCGAAGGAAGGAGAGGAATCATGGCCGCACCCATCGGGCAGCCCCGCGTGCGCCTCCCCGCGCAGGTCCGCGCGGGCGAGGTGATCGAAATCCGCACCCTGATCTCCCACGTCATGGAGACGGGCCAGCGGCGCGACCAGGCGGGCAACGTCATCCCGCGCGACATCATCAAGCGCTTCGAGGCGAAGTTCGAGGGCCAGCTCGTCTTCGCCATGGACCTCGCGCCCGCGATCTCGGCGAACCCCTACATCGCCTTCCAGTTCCGCGCCGAGCGCCCGGGCCGCTTCGAGTTCACCTGGACCAACGACGCGGGCGAGAGCCGCAGCGCCACGCAGGAACTCCGGCTCGCCTGAGGCGGGCCGGAGCGTCGGGAGGGGGAGGAAGCAGGGCATGAGGATCGGGATGGTTCTGGCGGGGCTCGCCGCGGCCTCGCTCACCGCCGTCGTCGCCTTCGCGCAGGGCGAGCGGCCGCCCAACCGGCCCATTCCGGACCCGCAATCGGGCCGGCATTTCGCCACGCCCGACACGCTCGCCATCCAGGACGACGACTTCCTCAACCCCGCCTTCCTCTGGGTGGAGGAGGGCGAGCAGGCCTGGAACCGCGTCGAGGGCACGGCCGGGCAGTCCTGCGCCTCCTGCCACAACGACGCGACGCAGAGCATGCGCGGCGTGCGCGCGCGCATGCCAGCCTACCACCCCCGCCTGCAGCGCGTGGTGACGCTGGAGCAGCAGGTGAACATCTGCCGCACCGAGCGCATGGGCGCGCCGGCCCTGCCCATCGACAGCCGCCCGCTGAACGCCATCACCACCTACATCGCGCTGCAGTCGCGCGGCATGCCGGTGAACGTGGACATCTCGGGCCCCGCCCGGCGCTTCTTCGACGAGGGCGAGCGCTTCTACAACACCCGCCGCGGCCAGCTCGACATGCGCTGCGCCACCTGCCACGAGGAGAACTACGGCCGCTACCTGCGCGCCGACCTGCTCTCCCAGGGCATGTCCAACGGCTTCCCGACCTATCGGCTGAAGGAGCAGCGGGTGATCAGCCTGCAGTTCCGCCTGATGGGCTGCGTGCAGGACGTGCGCGGCCAGCCCCCCGCCATGGGCAGCGAGGAGTTCACCAACCTCGAGTTCTACCTCGCCTGGCGCGCGCAGGGGCTGCCGGTCGAGAGCCCCGCGGTGCGCCGCTGAGAAGGGAGCGCCCATGATCACCCGCCGGGACCTCCTCGCCGCCGGGGCCGCGCTCGCCGCGCTGCCCGCCCGCGCCCAGCAGGCGCCGAACCAGGAGGAGCTGCTGCGCTTCGCCCCGCTCGGGCAGGTCACGCTGCTGCACAGCACGGATCTGCACGCGCAGCTCACGCCCATGTTCTTCCGCGAGCCGGAGACGAATCTCGGCGTGGGCGAGGTGCGCGGCGTGCTGCCGCACCTGACGGGGCAGGATTTCCTGGCCGCCTTCGACATCGCGCGCGGCAGCCCCATGGCGCATGCGCTGACGCATCTCGACTTCGCCGAGCTCGCGCGGCGCTTCGGCCCGATGGGGGGCGTGGACCGGCTCGCCACCGTGATCAAGGCGATCCGCGCCGAGCGCCCGGGCCGCACCCTGCTGCTGGACGGCGGCGACACCTGGCAGGGCTCCTGGACCAGCCTGCGCACGCGCGGGGCCGACATGGTGGCGGTGCAGAAGGCGCTCGGCGTGGAGGCCATGGTCGGCCACTGGGAGTTCACCTACGGCGCGGACCGCGTGAAGGAGCTGGCCGAGGAGCTGGGCGCGCCCTTCCTCGCCAGCAACGTCCAGGACAGCGAGTGGAACGAGGACGTGTTCGGCCACACCGCCATGTTCGAGCGCGGCGGCGTGAAGATCGCGGTGATCGGCCAGGCCTTCCCCTATACCCCCATCGCCAACCCGCGCTGGATGTTCCCAGAGTGGTCCTTCGGCATCAAGGAGGAGAAGCTGGCCGAGCGCGTGGCCGCCGCCCGGGCCGATGGCGCGCAGCTCGTCGTGCTGCTCTCGCACAACGGCTTCGACGTGGACCGCAAGATGGCCCAGCGGGTGGCCGGCATCGACGTGATCCTCACGGGCCACACCCATGACGCGATGCCGCGGCCGCTGCAGGTGGGGAACACGCTGCTGATCGCCACCGGCGCCTGCGGCAAGTTCCTCTCGCGCCTCGACATCGAGGTGGAGGGCGGGCGGATGAAGGCCTGGCGGCACGCGCTGATTCCGATCTTCAGCGAGCGCATCGCGCCGGACGCCGAGATGGCCGCGCTGGTGGCGCGGCTGCGCGCGCCCTTCGCGGCCGAGCTTTCGCGCGTGGTGGGCCGGACGGAATCCCTGCTCTACCGCCGCGGCAACACCGCCGGCACCTGGGACGACGCGATCTGCGACGCGCTGCTCTCGGTGCGCGAGGCGGAGATCGCGCTCTCGCCCGGCTTCCGCTGGGGAACCTCGCTGCCGCCGGGCAGCGACATCACGGCCGAGGATGTCTGGGCGCAGACCGCCATCACCTATCCCAACGCCTACCGCATGACGATGACGGGCGCGCAGATCAAGGCGATCCTCGAGGACGTGGCCGACAACCTGTTCAACCCCGACCCCTACTTCCAGCAGGGCGGGGACATGGTGCGCACGGGCGGGATCGGCTTCACCCTCGACGTGGCGGGGCGGCCCGGGCAGCGCGTCTCTGATCTGCGGCTGCTGCGCACCGGCGCGCCGCTGGAGGCGGAGCGCGGCTACGTCGTGGCGGGCTGGGCCTCCATCAACCAGGGCACGGAGGGGCCGCCGATCTGGGAGGTGGTCTTCGCCCATCTCGCCCGCGGCCCGCTGCGCGCCGCGCCGCGCCAGGACGTGCGGCTGCGCGGCGTCTGAGCGGCCATGGAGGTCGGCCACGCCGCGGCCGTGCTGGGCGGCGCGCTCAGCTTCCTCTCGCCCTGCGTGCTGCCGCTCATCATCCCCTATCTGGGCTTCCTCGGCGGGGTGACGCTGCGCGCCGCGCCCGGCGGCGTGGTGGCGGAGGTTCCGGCGCGCGGGCGCGTGCTGCTTGCGGCCTTCTTCTTCGTGCTGGGCTTCGCCACGGTGTTCACCGCGCTGGGGGCGACGGCCAGCGCCGTCTCGCAGCTTCTGCAGGAGCATCTGGAGACGGCGGCGCTGGTGGCGGGCGCGGTGCTGGTGCTGTTCGGCCTGCATGTGATGGGGGTGCTGCGCCTGGGGCTGCTGAACCGCGAGGCGCGGTTCCAGACCGCCGCGCGCCCCGTCTCGCCCGCAGGCGCCTATGTGGTGGGCCTCGCCTTCGCTTTCGGCTGGACGCCCTGCGTGGGCCCGATCCTCGCGGGGATCCTCACCATCGCGGCGAGCCGCGGCGGCGCGCTGGAGGGGGCGACGCTGCTCTTCGCCTATGCGATGGGCATCGGCATCCCCTTCCTGCTGGCGGCGGCCTTCGCCACGCCCTTCCTCGGCTTCGTGCAGCGTTTCCGCCCGCACTTCCGCAAGGTGGAGATCGCCCTCGGCCTGCTGCTGATCGCCACCGGCCTGCTGGTGATGACCGGGGGCTTCCAGGAGATCGGCGCCTGGATGATCGAGCGCTGGCCCGAACTCGGGCGCTTCGGGTGAGGCTTGCCTCAGCCCGCCCCGCGCCGCGCGCGCCAGGCGCGGAACTCCGTGCCGTCGGCGTAGCCATGGGCGGCGACATACTGGAACAGGGCGAGGAAATCGGGCTTCGCCATCAGCCCGTGCATGCGCGCCACCTCCACCTCGCGCCCCGGGCGGCGGGGCGCCTGTTCGGGGAAGAAGACGATGGTGGGCGTGAAGGTGACGCGCCAGCGCCGCGCCAGCGCGCGCTCCTCCATCTTCTGCCCGTCGAAATCCGTCGCCTCGCGCGAACCGTGCAGGTCCATCTGCACCATGCGGAAGCGCGGGCGGATGAAGCCCTCGATCTCGGGCTGCACCAGGTGGTCGGTGTGCATCTCGCGGCAGTAGGGGCAGCCGCGCTGGTCGAAGACCACGGCGAGGCGCAGCCCGGCGGCGGTCGCCTCGGCCAGCTCCTCGGGCAGGTCGAGGAAGCCCTCGTGGAACCAGTCCTGGGTGAAGCCGTTCTCCGTCCGCACGGGCGCGGCCGGCGCGGTGCGGGCCAGGGCGGGCAGGGCGAGCGCGCCGAGCAGCGCGCGGCGGGCGATGCGGGGCATGGCGGCGATCTCCTCCGCGCGCCATCATGCGCCCCCGGCGGGGGGGTGCGTCAATGCGGCTGAGGCCCTGGCTCGATGCGGCGACCATGGGCCTTGCGAGCGCGCTGGGCCTGCTGGTCGAGATCGTCGCGGGGCGGCTGATCGCGCCCTATGTCGGCATGTCCGTGCATTCCTGGACGGCGGTGATCGCCGTGGTGCTGGGGGGCTTCTCGCTCGGCCACTGGTGGGGCGGGCGGCTGGCGGGGCCGGAGTGCGACCGCGCGCGCGGCCATGCGCGGCTGGCCTGGCTGCTGGCGGGCTGCGCGGCGACCACGCTCGCCGCCGTGCCGGCGCTGCGCCTCGCCGCGCCCTTCCTCGACGCGCCCGGCGTGCATCCGCTGCTCGCCATGCTGGGCTTCGCGCTGGCGGGCTTCCTGGCGCCGAGCCTGCTGGTGGGCGCCGTCTCGCCCATCGTGACCAAGCTCGCGGTGGAGGAGGCGCCGCCGGGCGGGGTGGGGCGGGTACTGGGCCGGCTCTTCGCGCTCTCGGCGCTGGGCGCCATCGCGGGGACGCTGGCGGCGGGCTTCCTGCTGCTGGCCTGGATCGGCTCCTCCGGCGCGATGCTGGCCGCGGCGGGGCTTTACGGGCTGCTCGCGGCGGCGCATGCGGCGGCCGCGCGCGGGGCGCGGCCGGGGCTCGCGCTCGCCGCGCTCGCGCTGGCGCTGCCCGGGGGCGCGGCCTTCCTGCCCGCCTATGCGCGCGCCTGCGACGCCGAGAGCGCCTATGCCTGCCTGCGCGTGGTGGACGCCACGCCGCTGGTGGGCCAGCCCGCGCGGCTGCTGGTCCTCGATCACCTCGCCCATGGGGTGAACGTGGAGCGCGATCCCGGGCTGCTGGTGCAGCCCTATCTGCATCTCGCGGACGAGCTCGCGCGCGCGCGCGGCCTCTCCGACCGCCCCCGGGTCTTCTTCGCCGGCGGCGGCGCCTTCACCCTGCCGCGCGCCTGGGCCGCGGCCTTCCCGGAGGGGCGCTTCCTCGTCGCCGAGATCGACCCGAGGGTGGCGCGCCTGGCGCGCGAGGCCTTCTGGCTGGAGGATTCGCCCGCCCTGGAGGTGGTGGCGCGCGACGCCCGCGCCGCGCTGCAGGCCCTGCCCGAGGGCCCGCGCTTCGACGTGATCCTGGCCGACGCCTTCCAGGATCTCGCCATGCCCGTGCACCTCGTCACGCGCGAGTGGCACCGGGCGGTGCGCGCGCGCCTCGCCCCCGGCGGCGCCTATCTCGTGAACGTGATGGAGGACCGGCGCGAGCCGCGCTTCCTGCTCGCCCTCGCCCGCACCCTGGCCGAGGAGTTCGCGCATGTGGAGATCTGGGTGGAGATGGCCGAGCAGCCGCCGGGCCGGCGCATCACCTATCTCGTGCTCGCCTCCGACACGCCCACACCCTTCGCCCGCCTCGCCGCCACGCGCGGGCCCGAGCGCGGCTGGGCGCGGCTGCCGCCCGAGTTCGTCGCCGCCCGCGCCGTGCGCGCGCGCGTGCCCCTGCTCACCGACGACTACGCGCCGGTGG
>JBKBSR010000211.1:0-5833 GCA_046291055.1 Roseococcus sp. | reverse complement strand
TGTCGAGGCCGCGGGCCAGGGCGGCGACCTCGCGCAGCTTCTCCTGCGCGAAGGCGAGGCGGCGCTTCAGCGCGGGGTCGAGGGCCGTCTCCTGCGCGAGGCTGATCGGGACATGCAGCAGCGAGCAGGAGGGGGCGATCATCAGCCGCCGGCCGAAGCCCGCCGCCTGGGCCCGGCGGGCGAGAGCGAGCGCCGCGCGCAGGTCGGTCCGCCAGACATTGCGCCCGTCCACCAGCCCGAGCGAGAGCCAGACATGCCCGGGCAGCGCGGCGAGGGCCGCCTCGAGCTGCCCCGGCGCGCGCGCGAGGTCGAGATGCAGCCCCGCCACCGGCAGCCCGGCCGCCAGAGGAAGATTTTCCTCGAGCGCGCCGAAATAGGTGGCGAGCAGCAGCTCGAGCCCCGGCGCGGCGGCGGCGAGATGGCGGTAGGCTCGCAGGAAGGCGTCCCCCGCCCCGGCCGGCAGCTCCGTGACGAGGCAGGGCTCGTCCATCTGCACCCAGGCGGCGCCGGCCTCGGCCAGAATCCGCAGCGCCTCGGCATACGCGGGCAGCAGCCGGGGCAGGAGCTCGAGCGGATGGCCGCCATCCTCGCGCTTGCTCAGCAGCAGGAACGAGACCGGGCCGAGCAGCACGGGCCGCGTGCGCTGCCCATGCGCCAGCCCCTCGCGGAAGGCGCGCGCCCAGCGATGATCGATCAGGCGCGGCCGCATCGCCGCCGACAGGCGCGGCACCAGGTAATGGTAGTTCGTGTCGAACCACTTGGTCATCTCGAGCGCCGGGGCCTCGGGAGAGATGCCGGCGGCGCGCTCGGCCTCGCTGCCCCGCGCCCCGCGGGCCAGGGCGAAGAGCGTGGCGAGGGAGGCGGGCCCCTCGCCCGACCATCCGTAGCCCTCGGGGATCAGCCCGAAGGCGCAGGCGGTCTCGAGCACGTGATCGTAGAGGGCGAAATCGCCCGAGGGGATGTGGCTGATGCCGGCGCCGAGCTGCTGGGCGCGGGCGGCGGCGCGCAGGGCGGCGGCCCGTTGCATGAGCTCGGCCTCGGCGATCTGCCCGGCCCAGAAGGATTCGAGCGCGGTCTTGAGCTCCCGGCGCGGCCCGATGCGCGGGTAGCCGAGATTGGCGGCGATGGTCATCGCAGGCGTCTCCGTCGCCCGGTGCACCCAGCCCGGTCGTGGGGTGGCGCGCCCCCGCCCCTCCGCGGAGGAGACGGGGTGCACGGCGCCGGCAGGTCTCCTGGCTTGCGGGTGCCGGGCCTTCGCCCATCGCCGCCGGTCCCGCCTTCCCGCTCGCGCAGTGGCGCCCCGAAACCGGGGCCGGACCGGCGGCTTCCCGCCGACAGTTGCTGGGGCAGCGGCCGACTTGGGGAGATCCCCCGCACGGCCTTCCCTTTTCACCCGCTCGCGCGGGACCGACGCGGCATAAAGATATCTTTATGCGAGGTGGCCTGCAAGCTGGGGAGCTAGCCCTCGGGCGCGGAGCTCTCGGCCTTCAGCGCCGCGACCTCCGCCTCCAGCGCGGCGAGGCGCGCCTCCAGCGCCTCGGCCTGCTCGCGGGCGCGGCGCGCCACCTCCATGGCCGCGTCGAGATCGGCGGCGCGGGCGAGTTCGAGGCGGCGCACCAGGGCCTCGGCCTGGGCGCGGGCCATGGCCTCCATCTCGGCGCGCAGGCCCGAGAGCAGCGAGAAGGCGCCGCCCGCCACTCCGGCAAGGTCATCGAGGCGCTGGCGTGCGGTCATGGACGGCTCCGGTTGATCGTCTGGCGCGGGGGTTCTAACCCGGGCGCATGATCCTCGTCACCGGCGGGGCCGGCTTCATCGGCTCCAATCTCGTGCAGGCCCTCTCCGCGCGCGGCGAGGAGGTGGCGGTGCTCGACCGCCTGGAATCGGGCGTGAAGTGGCGCAACCTCGAGGGGGCGGTGATCGCGCATCTGCTGCCGCCCGAGGCGCTGGAGGCGGCGCTGGCGCTGAAACCCCGCGCGGTCGCGCATCTGGGGGCGATCAGCGCCACCACGGCCACGGATGCGGATGCGGTGGTGGCGGCAAACTTCACCCTCTCGCTGCGGCTGTGGGAGTGGTGCGCGCGGCAGGGCGCGCCCTTCCTCTACGCCTCCTCGGCCGCGACCTACGGCGATGGCGGGGCGGGCTTCGCCGACGAGGAGACGCCCGAGGCGCTGGCGCGGCTCGTTCCGCTCAACCTCTACGGCTGGTCGAAGCACCTGTTCGACCGGCGGGTGGCGCAGATGCTGGCGCTCGGCCGGCCGCGGCCGCCGCAATGGGCGGGGCTGAAGTTCTTCAACGTCTATGGCCCGCG
Source organism: Roseococcus sp. (assembly GCA_046291055.1). Taxonomy (GTDB): domain Bacteria; phylum Pseudomonadota; class Alphaproteobacteria; order Acetobacterales; family Acetobacteraceae; genus Roseococcus. Next base: position 3,525 of record JBKBSR010000211.1, on the reverse strand, counting down.
CGAGGCGCACAAGGGCCGCATGGCGAGCGTGGCGCTGCACAAGTGGCGCGAGGCGAAGGCCGGCGGCCCGGCGCGGCTTTTCGCTTCCGACCGGCCGGACATCCCCGATGGCGGACAGATGCGTGACTTCGTGCATGTGGACGACGCGGTGGCGGCGATGCTGTGGCTGCTGGACCACCCGGGCGTGAGCGGGCTGTTCAACATCGGCAGCGGACGGGCACGCAGCTTCCTGGATCTCGCGCAGGCAATCTTCCTAGCTATGGGACAGAAGCCAAAGATTGAGTTCTTTCCCATGCCCGTAGACCTAGGAGGGAAATACCAATACTTTACAGAAGCGCCCATGGCGAAGCTGCGCCAGGCGGGCTTCACCCGCCCGCCCACGCCGCTGGAGCAAGGGGTTGCATCCTATGTGCGGTGGCTGGACGCCAACCCCTGGAACCTGGACGCCTGAGCCTCACCGCCCCCGGAACACCGGCTTCCTCTTCTCGTTGAAGCTCGCGACGCCCTCGCGCCGGTCCTCCGTCGGCACCAGGCGGTTGTAGGCCTCGATCTCGAAGCGCAGCCCGGTCCGCAGGTCCATCTGCATGCCGAAATGGATGCTCTTCTTCGCCTGCCGCACCGACAGCGGCGCGTTGGCGGCGATGCGCGCGGCCGTCTCCAGCGCCGCCGGCAGCAGCGCCTCGGGCTCGTACACCGCGTTCAGGATGCCCCACTCCAGCGCCTCCTCGGCGCCGAAGGGCCGGCCCGTGAGGATGATCTCCTTCGCCCGCCGCTCGCCCACCGCCCGCGGCAGCGTCATCGTCCCGCCCGCGCCGGGCATGATGCCGATGGTCACCTCCGTCAGCGCGAAGCGCGCGGTGCTCTGGCCGTAGGCGAAGTCCGAGGCGAGCACCATCTCGAGCCCGCCCGCATAGGCGTGCCCGTTGACCGCCGCGATGATGGGGATGGGGCAGTCCAGCATCGTCCAGAAGGCGCGCTCGAAGATCTCGTGCTGCGCCACCCATTGCGCGTCGGTCATGCCGTGGCGCTCCTTCAGGTCCCCGCCCGCGCAGAAGACCCGCCCGCCCGTGCCGGTGAACACCACGCAGCGCGTCTCTCCCGGCTCGGCCGAGAGCTGCGACCACAGCGCGAAGAGCTCGCGGCCCATCTGCGTGTTCAGCGCATTCGCCACCTCGGGGCGGTTGAGGCGCACCAGCAGCACGTGCGCGGCGGGGTGTTCGAGGGCGAGGGTTTCGAAGGCGGGGAAATCGGTCATCGGCGTCGCGTCTCCTGCCGCGCGCCGCTTGTGCCGCGGCGCGCTTGCCGCCACCTTGGCGAAAGAGGCCGGGGCGGCACAGCCCCGCCGTCAGGGAGGACAGCCATGCTCGACCGTCGCCGCCTGCTCGCGGCCCCCGCGCTCATCGGCCTTGCCGGCCCCGCCCTGGCGCAAGGCGCGCCCTGGCCCAACCGCCCGGTGCGCGTGATCATCCCCTGGCCGCCGGGCCAGGCGACCGACCTCGCCGCGCGCATCACCGCCGATCGGCTCACCCAGGCGCTCGGCCAGCCCTTCGTGGCCGAGAACCGCGCCGGCGCGGGCGGGATGATCGGCACCGACCTCGTCGCCAAGGCCGCCCCCGACGGCTACACGCTGCTCGCCGCCTCCACCGGGCCCATCGTCACCTCGCCGCTCGTGCAGCGCACCACCTACAACGCGGAGCGCGACCTCACCGAGGTCGCGATCACCGGCATGTCGCCCTATCTGCTGGTGGTGCCGCCGAACTTCCCCGCCCGCACGGCCGAGGAGTTCGTGGCGCTGGTGCGCGCGCGCCCGGGGCATTTCACCTTCTCCTCCTCCGGCACCGGCGCCACGGCGCACATCGTCGCGGCCTGGTTCCATGCGCTGGCCGGGCTCGACGTGGTGCATGTGCCCTTCGCCGGCTCGGGCCCCGCGCTGACGGCCGTGGTGGGCGGGCATGTGAGCTATTCCATCGAGACGCTGGCGGCCACGGGGCCGCTGATCCGCAACGGGCAGCTGCGCGCGCTCGGCATCTCCTTCGAGCGCGGCTCCACCCTCGCGCCCGATGTGCCGCCGCTTGCCCGGCTGCCCGGCTGCGCGGGCTATGACGCGGGGGCCTGGATCGGGATCATGGCGCCGGCGGGCACCCCCGCGCCGATCCTGGACCGGCTCGATTCGGAGATCACCCGCGCCATGGGCGAGGCCGAGTTCCGCGAGCGCCTGGCCAATGCGGGGCTGGAGCCCATCCACCACAACCGCGACGGCATGCGCGCCTACATCGCCGCCCAGCGCCGCGGCTTCCAGACGGCGATCCAGGCGGCGAACATCCGCATCGAGGGGTAGCGGCCGAAGGGGGGGCGCGGCGGGCCCGCCCGCGCGGGCTTGCCAAAGCGGCGGCGCTGTTGCACGCGCGCCGCTGCCCCCCTTCGCGCCCGCCCCCGCCCCGGCGCGACGCCCGCCTGCCGAACGGAGCCGCGCCGCATGGCCCGCCCTGCCCCGCTTCCCCCTGCCTGCGCGTCAGCGCGATGACGCCTCGCCCTGCCCTGCCCGTCATCGCCCGCACGCTCGGCGCCGCGGGGCGCGGGCGCGAGGCGCTTCTCCTCGCCGGGCTGCTGCTGCTGCTGCCCTTCGGGCCCTTCCAGCTCCATCCCCCGATCGGCTGGGTGGATCCCGGGCTCTACATCCGCTGGTTCCTCGAGCCCGCCCCGGCGCTGGCGCCCGGCGGGGGAGACTACCACTCGGCCCGCGCGCCCTTCGTGGTGGCGGGGCGGTTGCTGCACGGGCTGTTCGGGCCGGTCGCGGGGCAGGTGGCGCTGGTGCTGCTCTTCCAGGCCCTGGCGCTGGCCGGGATCCATGCGCTGACCGGCGCGGTGGTGCGGGGGGCGGGGTTGCGGGCGGCGCTCACGGCCTCGGTGGCGCTGAACCCGGTCTGGCTCGCCGCCATCGCCCAGGGCTATGTGGACGGGCCCTGCATGGCCTTCGGCTTCCTCGGCCTCGCCCTGCTGCTGCGGCTGCCGGGCTGGCGGGGCGCGCTGGGCGCGGGGGTCTGCGGGGCGCTGGCCTTCTTCACCCATCCCTTCGGCGGGGGGCTCGCGCTGCTCGGCCTGGCGGCCGCGCTGTGGGTGCTCGGCCGGGAGGGGCGCGATCTGCCCGCGCGCGTGCTGGCGGCGGCGGCCGGGGCCCTGGGGGCGCTGCTGCTGACGTGCCTCGCGGCCTTCGCGGCCGGCTTGCCCTTCCTCTTCTTCGCCCCGGCGCTGGGCCGCATGGCGAGCGGCCTCGCCACCACCGGCGCGACGCCCTTCACCCTGCCGCTGGCCGAGTGGCTGCCGGGCGCGGTGCGCGTGGCGCTGTTCCCGGCGGCGGCGTGGCTGGCCGTGACGGGTTGGCTGGGCGCGCGCCGCGGGCCGGCCGCGCCGCGCGCCATGGCGGCGGCGGCGGCGGCCGTGATCGCCCCGTTGCTGACCGCCGACCTGCTCTGGCAGGGCTTCGCGGCGCAGTTCGCCTTCTACGCCAGCTATGCCTGGCTCGCG
>JBKBSR010000210.1:0-5853 GCA_046291055.1 Roseococcus sp. | reverse complement strand
AGGCGGGGAGGGCCAGCGGCAGCGCCAGCGCCGCGCGGCGGTGCAGCCTATGGGGCCGCCGCATGGGGCGCGGCCGGCTCGGCGCGCGGCAGGCGGCGGCGCAGCAGGGAATAGGCGCGGTTGATGTCCTTCAGCCGCTCTTCCGCGCCGCGGTCCCCGCCGGTCGCGTCCGGGTGGTAGCGCTTGGCCAGCTCCTTGTAGCGCGCCTTGAGCGCGGCCGGGTCGAGCGGCCAGTCGAGCCCGAGCAGGCCGAGCGCGGCGCGAAGCTCGGGCGGCGCCTCCTCGCGCGGCGGGGGGCGGCGCCGCTCATGCGGGGCGGTCTCGCGCAGGATGCCGAGCGGATCGGCCAGCCGCTCCGGGTCGAGCCGCGCCGCGCCCAGCCGGCCCAGCGGCCAGGTGGGGCGCTGCCAGCCCGTGTCGGCGCGGATGGCATGCTCGATCTCGGCCGGGCCCATGCCGCGGTAGAAGTCCCAGGCAGCGTTGTAGGCCCGCACATGGTCCAGGCAGAACCAGTGGTGCTCGCGCAGCGTGCGGTCCTTGGGCGCGCGGAACTCGCCGGGCTTGTCGCAGCCCTGCGCGTCGCAGGGGCGGGGAGGCTCCCTGGGGTCGCGCTGGGGCTGGAAGGACTGGCGGCGGGCCATCGTCGCGTTATGGGTGTCACGCCCCCGCTTGTCCATGATCGCGCCTCGGGCACACTGCGCCCCATGCCGACCCGCTCCGACCGAATCCGCGCCGCGCTGGAGGCGCGCTTCGCCCCTCTGGCGCTCGAGATCGCCGACGACAGCCACCGCCATGCCGGCCATGCCGGCGCGCGGCCCGAGGGCGAGACGCACTACACGGTGGTGCTGGTCAGCGCCGCCTTCTCGGGGATGAACCGCGTTGCGCGCTCGCGCGCGGTGCATGAGGCGTTGAGGGAGGAGTTCGCCTCCGGCCTGCACGCGCTGGCGCTGACGCTGCGCGCCCCCGAGGAGCTGGGCTGAGGCCGTGATCGAGCGGCTCTCCGCCCTGCCGGACGGCGCGCGGGCGGAGGCCGACATCGCCATCATCGGCGGCGGGGCGGCGGGCATCGCGCTGGCGCTGGCGCTGCGCGGGGCGGGGCTGTCGGTGCTGCTGGCCGAAAGCGGCGGCGCGCCGGAGGAGCCGAGCCTCGATGCGCTGAACGAGGTGACGCTCGCCGGCCATCCCTTCCCGGGCGCGCGCGAGGGGCGGGCGCGGCGGCTGGGCGGGGCGACCACCCTCTGGGCCGGGCAGTCCCTGCCGCTCGATCCGATCGACTTCGAGGCGCGGGACTGGGTGCCGCACAGCGGCTGGCCCATCCCGCACGCCGAGGTGGCGCGGCACTACGCCGCGGCCGAGCGGCTGCTGCGCCTCGAGGGGATGCGCTACGACGCGGCCGCCTGGGCGCATCTGGGCGAGGCGCCGCCGCCCTTCGATCCGGCCCTGCTGCGCCCGCAGGTCTCCTGGCTCGCGAAGCACCGCGATTTCGGCGCCATGTATCGCGCCGCGCTCGCCGCCGATCAGGCCACGCGGGTGCTGCTGGAGGCCACCGCCACGCGCATCCGCCCGCCCGCGGGCGGGGAGGGGCGCTATGTGGTGGAGGTGGCCTGCCTGGCCGGCCGCCGGGCGGAGCTGCGCGCGCCGTGCGTGGTGCTCTGCTGCGGCGGGCTGGAGACGCCGCGGCTGCTCCTGGCCTCCGGCCTCGGCAACGATCTCGTCGGCCGCTTCCTGCAGGACCACCCGACAGCCACCGTCGGCGAGGTGGAGGCGCCGGATGCCGCCCGGCTCGCCCAGTGGTTCCGCCCCTTCTACCGGCGCGAGGGGCGGCTCTTCCCGAAGATCGCGCTGGCCGAGGGGGCGCAGCGCGGGGAGCGGGTGCTGAACGTCACCTCGGAGCTGGTGTTCACCGCGCCCGAGGACTCCCCCTTCGCCAGCGCCCGCGCCTTCTACGGGGCCTTCCGCGGCGGCGAGACCCGCGCGGCGCTGCGCCGCGCCGCGGGGCTCGCGATGGGCGGGCGCGAGATGCTCGGCTATGCCTGGACGCGGCTGGTGCGGCGGCGGCTGCCGGCGGCCCGGAGGGCGCGCATCACCCTCTGGGCGCATATCGAGCAGACGCCCGATCCCGAGAGCCGCCTCACCCTCGACCCTGCGGCGCGGGACGCGCTGGGCATGCCGCGCGCGCGGCTCGACTGGCGGCTGAACGAGCTCGATCGCCGCAGCTTCGAGGTGTTCGCCGCGGTGGCGGGGCGGGAGTTCGCGCGGCTCGGCCTCGGGCGGCTGCGGCCCGCGCCCTGGCTGCGCGAGGCGGGCTGGCGCGCGGAGGTGCAGGATTTCTACCACCACATCGGCACGGCCCGCATGGGCGCGAGCCCGGCCGAGGGGGTGGTGGACCGCAACCTCGAGGTGTTCGGCTGCCCGGGCCTCTACGTCGCCTCCAGCGCGGTGTTCCCCACCGGTGGCGCGTCCAACCCGACGCTGACCATCCTGGCGCTGACCCTGCGCCTCGCGGAGCGGCTGCGGGGGCGCTGATGCGGGCGGCGGCGTGCCGACACACAGCCACGCCAGCGGCCGCGCCGCCTTCCCGCGAGTCCGAAACGGCGGCCGGTGGTATGAGCTATTCGGCCGCGGGCTTTTCCGCGAGGTCGCTCCACTCCGGCCATTTGCGCCGCACCACGGGGCTGTTCGGCGCATAGGCGAAGCAGGTGCCGAGCAGGGCGGGGCGCTTCCTCGGCGCGCCGGCGGCCTCGGCCGCGCGCTGCGCCTGTTGGCGGCGGTGGCGGATGGGCCAGAGGGTCTGGAAGGCGACGGTGGCCATCTGGGCCAGCACCTCGCGCAGATGGGTGCAGCCCGCCACCCCGCCCACGCGCTCGGCCACCGCGCGGTTGAAGCCGGGGCCGATGGTCAGCCCCGCCAGCCGCGCGAAGTTGGGCGCGGCGCCGGGGCAAACGGCGAAGGGGGTGTGGTCGGAGGCGGCCTCGCAGGCGACGATCACCATCTCCTCGTTCACCGTCATGCGCACCCACATGCCGTGGATGGGCTCGCCCGGATTCACCTGGCCTCGGTCCTCGGAGGGGAAGCCGTAGGTCTTGGTGTCGGTGAGGTGGGCCTCGATGTCCACCAGCCCGTCCTCGCGCACATAGCCGCGCAGGGCGATGTCGCGCAGGTGCTCGAGGGTGCGGGGGGCGGGGGCGGAGAGCGGCATGGGGCAGAGATAGGCCCTCGCTGCGCCGCCGCAAAGACGGGCGGCGCGGGCTTCCGGCGCCGCGCGCCGCGTGGTAGCGCCGCGCCGCACCCGCCCGAGCGGCCTCCCGCCCCGGCCGCCCCGGCCTTGCGCGGTCCGCTCCAACCGGAAGGGCCCCCATGTCCGACACAGCCAGCCCCGCCCCCGCCAACGGCAACGGCGCGCCGCCGCCGCCGCCTCTCGTCATCGAGATCCAGTATGTGAAGGATCTCAGCTTCGAGGTGCCCAACGGCCCGCAGATCTTCGCCATCCTGCGCGAGCAGCCGCAGCTCGACCTCGACGTGGACCTGGAGGTGAAGCAACTCCAGGAGAACGCCAATGTCTTTGAGGTGGCGCTGATCCTGCGCGTCGAGACCAGGGCGCAGGAGATGGTCTGCTACATCCTCGAGCTCACCTATTGCGGCGTGTTCACGCTGAACCTGCCGCCCGAGCACGCGCAGCAGGTGCTGGGCGTGGACTGCCCGCGGCTGCTCTTCCCCTATGCGCGGAGCATCATTTCCGAGGTCAGCGCCCAGGGGGCCTTCCCTGCGCTGATGCTGCCGCCGGTGGACATCGCCCAGCTCATCCATGCCAAGCGCATGCGTCAGCAGGCGCAAGCTTCCGGCCAAGCGTGAGGAAAGGCGCGCAAGCGCCTGGACGGGGCCGCGATATCGGATCGGGATTCGATTCTCGCGGTCCTGTCAACGTCTCAAGAGTTGTAAAGCGTGGTTTTCTACAACCGGGACGCTTGCGTCGAGGCAGAAACGGTCTTTAATCGTCGGCAAAGCTGAATGAAGGGTTAACGCCTATGGCGCCTCCGCCCTCCGCTTCGCCGCTGTCCAGCGCCGCCATCCTGCCTTTCCGGCGGGACGTGCCGCCTCCGAAACGTCATGTGCCGCTCGCGGCGCCGGCGCTGTCGGGGCGCGAACTGGGCGCGCTCGCCGTGGTGCTGGAGAGCGGCTGGCTCGCCCCGGCCGGGCCCGCGCTGGCCGCCTTCGAGGAGGCGGTGGCCGAGGCCACCGGCCAGCCCGAGGCGCTCGCCACCGCCTCCGGCACCGCCGCGCTGCACCTCGCCTATCGCGCGCTCGGCGTCGCGCCGGGCGACGAGGTCTGGACCACCACCCTCACCTTCATCGCCACCATCGCGCCCGCCGTGCAGATGGGGGCCACCCCGCGCTTCCTCGACGTCTGCCCGGAAAGCTGGACGCTGGATCCCGAGCGGCTGCGGCGCGATCTCGCTTCCGCCGCCCGCCGCGGCCGGCTGCCGCGCGTGGTCGTGCCGGCCGACCTCTTCGGCCAGCCCGCCGACATCGCCGCCATCCGCGAGGCCTGCGCGCGCTGGGGCGTGCCCGTGCTCTCCGACAGCGCCTGCGGCCTGGGCGCGCTGCAGCATGGCCGCCCGGCGGGGGACGGGGCGGATCTGATCGTCACCAGCTTCAACGGGAACAAGATCGTCACCGCAGGCGGCGGCGGCGCACTCTCGGGGCCGAACTCGGCGCTGCTGGCGCGCGCGCGCCACCTGGCGCACCAGGCGCGCGAGCCGGTGGCGCACTACCAGCACGAGACCACGGGCCACAACTACGCGCTGAGCTCCGTGCTCGCCGCCGTCGGCCTCGCCCAGCTTCCCGACCTCGCGGCGCGGGTGGAGGGGCGGCGCGCCCGCTTCGCCCGCTACCAGGAGGGGCTGTGCGACCTGCCCGGCCTCTCCTTCATGCCCGAGCCCGGCTGGGCCCGGGCCACGCGCTGGCTCTCCGTGATCCAGGTGAACCCCCGCCGCTTCGGGACGGATCGCGAGACCATCCGCCGCGCCCTCGCCGCCGAGGGGATAGAGAGCCGCCCGGTCTGGAAGCCGCTGCACCTGCAGCCCGCCTTCCGCGACGCCCCGCGCTCCGGCGGCGCGGTGGCGGCCGCGCTGTTCGAGCATGGGCTGTGCCTGCCCTCCGGCCATGGCATGAGCCGGGCCGAGGAGGCGCGCGTCATCGCCATCATCCGGGAGCTGGCGCGCCCCGGCCGGGACTAGCAACGCGTTTAACGCGGCTTCTCTACCTTCACCAGCATTTCTCGACGCCCGCCGGCGCGGCCGGCACGCGCAGCTTCGCCCTCGCGCGGGCGCTCGCCCAGGCGGGGCACCGCGTCACGCTGGCCACCGGCCAGTGGCAGGGGGCGGCGACGGGGCTCGAGGGCCCCTTCCGCGGCGGGGCGCGCGAGGGGGCGGTGGCGGGCTTCCGCGTCGTCGAGTTCGCCATCCCCTGCGCCAACGCCATGGGGCTCGCCGCGCGCAGCGCCGCCTTCCTGCGCTACGCCTGGCGGGCGGGCCGGCTGGCGCGGGGCGAGGCGTGGGATCTCGTCATCGCCTCCTCCACCCCGCTCACCGTGGTGCTGCCCGCGCTGGCGGCGGCGCGGCGCGGCGTGCCCTTCCTGTTCGAGATGCGCGACCCCTGGCCCGAGCTGCCGCGGGCGCTGGGCCTCGCCAACCCGCTCGCGCTGGCCGCCATGGAGCGCATGGCCGATGCCGCCTGCCGCCGCGCCGCCGCCGTGGTGGCGCTGAGCGAGGGGATGGGCGAACTCGCCCGCGCCCGCGGCGCGGCGCGGGTGGAGGTGGTGCCCCAGGGCTGCGACCTCGACCTGTTCGGGCC
>JBKBSR010000209.1:0-5853 GCA_046291055.1 Roseococcus sp. | reverse complement strand
GGGAGTGGGCCTTCACCGCCACGATCACCGCATCCTGCGGGCCCAGCGCGGCGGGGTCCTCCTCGGCGCGCAGGGGCATGGCGAAGCGGCCATCGGGCGCCTCGACGGTGACGCCGCCCGCGCGCAGCGCCGCGAGCGTCGCGCCGCGCGCCAGCACGCTCACCTCGGCCATCCCGCCCTTCGCGAAGCGCAGGGCGAGATGCCCGCCGATGGCGCCCGCGCCGACGACGCACAGCCTCATGCGCGCAGCGCCCGCAGCGCGGCGCAGCCCGCCTCGACGAGCTGTGCGATGGGGGGGTCGCCCTGCGCCCCCCTCGCCCCGCGCGGATCCTCGGCCGCCACGCCGCCCGGGGCCACCTCGTCCAGCTCGAGCGGCGCGCCGATCTCCGCCGCGCCGGCGCGCAGCGCGCCGAAACCGCTCACCGGCAGGCCCAGCACCGGGGCGAGGGGCGCGCGCGGGGCGAAGCGCGCCGCCTCGCAGAGCTCGGGAAGGAGGTGCAGCGCCACCGAGGCGATGGGATCGCCCCCATGGCCCAGCGCAGCGGCGTCGCCGCCCATTTCCGCCTGCCAGGCGGCGGCGTTGCGCCAGAGGTGCAGCACCGGCGCGATCACGCCCGCGGCGCGGCGCAGGCCGCGCTGCGCCTCCTCGATGGCGGCGATGTTCCCGCCATGGCCGTTCAGGATCAGCAGCCGCCGCGCCCCGCCCGCGACCAGGCTGCCCAGCACGTCGCCCAGCAGCGCGGCCAGGGTGGCGGGCGCGAGCGCGATGCCGCCCGGCAGGCCGCGGAAGACATCCTCGCCGCCGAAGGGGATGGGCGGGGCCACCAGCGCCGCGCCATCGGCCGCGGCGATACGCAGCGCGATGGCCTCGGCCAGCAGATAGTCGCCCATGGGCAGGCCGGGGCCGTGCGTCTCCAGGCTGCCCATGGGCAGGATCACCGCCGCCCCCGCGGCGAGCCGCGCCGCCGCTTCGGGGGCGCGCAGCTCGGCGAGCCTCACCGCAGCAGGTCCAGCGCGATGCGGCTCAGCGCCTGCACGCCGAGGCCGATGCAGCGCTCGTCGGGCTGGTAGTCGGCGTTGTGCAGCCGGTCGTCGCGGCCCGGCGCGCCGGCGCCGATGCCCAGGTGGAAGGCGGGCGCGCGCTCGGCGAAGGCGGCGAAATCCTCCGCGCCCATGGAGGGCTGGCCCTCCTCCACCACCTCGCCGAACTGCGCGCGCAGGCTGGCGAGAGCGGGCTCCAGCACGCGGTCGTCGTTCACCAGCGGGCCGATCTTGCGCTGGTAGTCGAGCCGCGCCTCCAGCCGCATGGCGGCCGCCGTGTGTTCGACGAGGCGGCGGATCGCGCCCTCCGCCACGTCGCGCGCCTCGGCGTGCAGGGTGCGCACCGTGCCGCGCAGATGCGCGCGCTCGGGGATGATGTTGTATGTCGTGCCCGCGTTCATCATGCCCACGGTGACGACGCAGGGGTGCAGCGGCTTCTGCTCGCGGCTCACCACGGTCTGGAGCTGGGTGATGATGTGCGCCGCGCCCACGATGGGGTCCACCGCCGCGTAGGGGTGCGCGGCATGGCCCGAACGCCCGCGCAGATGCAGGTCGAAGCGGTCGGAGGCGGCGAGCGAGGGGCCGCGCACATAGCCGAAAGTGCCCACCGGCTTGTCGGGGTGGTTGTGGAAGCCGATGGCCATGTCGACGCCCTCGGCCGCGCCGTCGGCGATCATCGCGGGCGCGCCTTCCAGCACCTCCTCGGCGGGCTGGAAGATCAGCACGATGCGCCCGGCGAGGTGCCCGCGCAGCCCGGCCAGCACCTCGGCCACGCCGAGCAGCGTGGCGGTGTGGATGTCATGCCCGCAGGCGTGCATCTTGCCGGGCACGGTGCTGGCGAAGTCGAGGCCCGTCTCCTCCTGGATGGGCAGCGCGTCCATGTCGGCGCGCAGCGCCAGGGTGGGGCCGGGCCGCGCGCCCTCGATCACGCCGAGCACGCCGGTGCCGCCCACCCCCGTGCGGTGCGGGATGCCGAGCCGCGCGAGCTCGGCCGCGACGATGCCGGCGGTGCGGTGCTCCTCGAAGGCGAGCTCGGGGTGGCGGTGGATGTCGCGGCGCAGCGCGATCAGCTTCGGCTCGAGGCGCGCGGCCTCCTCGCGGATCCTCTGGGCGGGGTCGTTGCTCAGCATGGCGTGGTCCTTGCAGGGCGGCCTTCCAGGATGGGGCGCGCCCCTCCTGCATCGCGCCCATGGTGGCAGCCTCGCCGCCCCTGTCCAGCACGCTTGCCGCCCGGGCGAACCCATGCCATAGCCGGCATCGAAACGAGGCCGCGAGGCCCGAGGCTGGGAAGGGGGAGAGGTCCGTGAGCCTGACGCGACGCGCCGCGCTGGCCGCGCCCCTGGCCGCACATCTCCACGCTCTCGCCAACCCCGCCGCCGCGCAGGGATCATCCGCACAGCCCTGGCCCGCGCAGCCCATCCGCCTGATCGTGCCCTTCGCGCCCGGCGGCACCACGGATCTGGTCGCGCGCCTCGTCGCCGCGCCGCTGCAGGAGCGGCTGGGCCAGCCCGTGGTGATCGAGAACCGCCCCGGCGCCGGCGCCACGCTGGGCAGCCAGATGGCCGCCCAGGCCGCGCCGGACGGGCACACCCTCCTGCTCTCGAACATCGCGAGCCACGCGATCTCGCCCGCGCTCTACGGCAACCTGCGCTACGACGCGCTGCGCGACTTCACGCACATCGCGCTGCTCACGCTCAACCCCTCGGTGATCGTGGCGAACCCGCGCGCGGGCATCGCCAGCATGGCCGATCTCGCGCGTCTGCACCGGCAGAGCCCGAGGGGCCTCGACATGGCCTCCTCCGGCGCGGGCTCCTCGAACCATCTGCTGATCGTGCGGCTGGGGCAGATGCTGGGGCGCGAGATCAACCACATCCCCTTCCGCGGCGCGGGGCCGGCGATGACGGCGGTGATCGGCGGCCAGGTGCCGCTGATGAGCGACAGCCTGCCCTCGGCCGCGGCGCATATCCGCCAGGGCAGCGTCCGGGCCGTGGCGATGTCGAGCGCGGAGCGCCACCCGGCCTTCCCCGAAGTGGCGACGCTGCGCGAACAGGGCTTCGACCTGGTGACGAACTCCTGGTTCGGGTTGTCGGGCCCGGCGCGGCTGCCCGCGCCGGTTGTGGAGCGCCTGGCGCGCGAGCTGCGCGAGATCCTGGCGCGGGCGGACATCCGCGCGCGCTTCGCGGAGATCGGCGGCACGCCGGGCGCCTTCTCGCCGGCCGAGTTCACGGCCTTCGTTGCCGCCGAACTCGCCGCCTGGGCGCCGCTGGTGCGCGAAAGTGGCGCACAACCTGACTGACAAGTAAGAATGGAACGGATTTCCGGTTGGCGACGGCCGGTTTAGTGCTTAGCGGACACCACCCTTGGGAAGCGTGCGGGGGAGCGAGCGGATGCAGTTGAAGATCAGCGCGAAGGACGTGATCTCGGGGGTCTTCCTGATCCTCATGGCCGTGGTGGGCCTGTATCTGAACCAGGACCACAGCCTCGGCACCGCGCGCCGCATGGGCCCCGGCTACATGCCGATGATGACCTTCTACCTGCTGGGCGGGCTCGGCGTCTGGACGCTGCTGATCGGCCTGTTCAGCGGCCCCGACCCGCTGGAGAAGTGGACGGGCCAGGATGTGGGCACGCTGTTCGCCGGCATCGCCGCGGGGGCCGTCACCTACTTCGTCGCGCCCTCGCTCTGGGGCTTCTTCGGGCAGACCTACAACGCGGTGGGCATCGGCCTGCTGGTGGGCATGCTGGTCTTCGCCATCTCGCCGGGCTGGCGGTCGCTCGCCATCGTCTGCGCGGCAGTCGCGGTGTTCGGGCTGACGCTCGAGAAGGGCGGCTTCTTCCTCGCCCTCGTCTCGCTGATGCTGCTGAGCTGCATCGCCGACCGCACGCACACGCTGCGCGGCGTGGCGGGGCTGCTGGCCTTCATGCTCGCGCTCTCCTGGTACGTGTTCATCCACGAACTCGACATCCGCGTGAACCTCTGGCCGGTGCTGTGACGGCGGGATAGGGCGACCGACATGGAACTTCTTCTCTCGAACCTCGCGCACGGCTTCGGCGTCGCGCTCTCGCTGCAGAACCTGACCTTCGCGCTGCTGGGCGCGCTGATCGGCACGGCCATCGGCGTGCTGCCGGGCATCGGCCCGGTGGCGACCATCTCGCTGCTGCTGCCGATCACCTTCGGCCTGCCGGCGACCACCGCGATCATCATGCTCGCGGGCATCTTCTACGGCGCGCAGTATGGCGGCTCGACCACCTCGATCCTGCTGAACCTGCCCGGCGAGGTGAGCTCGGTCGTCACCACGCTCGAAGGCTACAAGATGGCGCGCAACGGGCGCGCGGGGGCGGCGCTGGCCATCGCCGCCATCGGCAGCTTCTTCGCGGGCTCGGTCGCCACCATCCTGGTCGCCGCCTCCGGCCCGCTGCTGACGCAGGTGGCCCTCTCCTTCGGCCCGGCCGACTACTTCTCCCTCATGCTGCTCGGCCTCATCATCGCCTGCGTGCTGGCGCAGGGCTCGGTGGTGAAGGCCATCGGCATGGTGGTGCTGGGCGTGGCGCTCGGCCTCGTGGGCACCGACGTGCAGACGGGCCAGCAGCGCTTCACCTTCGGCATCCCCGAGCTCTCGGACGGCATCGGCTTCGTGCCCATCGCCATGGGCATGTTCGGCATCGCCGAGATCATCCTGAACCTCGAGCGGCCCGAGGCGCGCTCGGTGCTGAAATCCAAGGTCGGCTCGCTGTGGCTGACCAAGGAGGAATGGCTGCGCGCCACGCCCTCGGTGCTGCGCGGCACGGTGGTGGGCAGCTTCCTCGGCATCCTGCCGGGCGGCGGCGCCTCGCTCGCGGCCTTCGGCTCCTACATGATGGAGCGCAAGGTCAGTCGCGGCCGCAACGAGTTCGGCAAGGGCGCGATCGAGGGCGTGGCGGGGCCGGAGGCGGCCAACAACGCCGCGGCCCAGACCAGCTTCATCCCGCTGCTGACCCTCGGCATTCCCTCCAACGCCGTGATGGCGCTGATGGTGGGCGCGCTGATCATCCAAGGCATCCAGCCGGGCCCGCGCATGGTGGAGGCGCAGCCCGACCTGTTCTGGGGCCTCATCGCCTCCATGTGGGTCGGCAACCTGATGCTGCTGGTGATCAACCTGCCGATGATCGGCATGTGGGTGAAGCTGCTGCAAGTGCCCTACAAGTTCCTCTACCCCTCCATCCTCGTGTTCTGCTGCATTGGCGTCTATTCGCTGAACAACAACGTGTTCGACGTGTACATGACGGTGCTGTTCACGGTGTTCGGCTACATGTGCGCCAAGCTGCGGCTGGAGCCGGCGCCGATGCTGATCGGCTTCGTGCTGGGGCCGATGATGGAGGAGCATCTGCGCCGCGCCATGCTGCTCTCGCGCGGGGACTGGATGGTGTTCGTCCAGCGGCCGATCAGCGCCACCATGCTGGCCATCGCGGCCTTCGCGCTGGTGCTGATGGCGCTGCCAAACATCCGCAAGGGCAAGGACCAGGCGCTGGCGGGGTAATCCCCGCCCGCCTTCGGCCGCATGCAGACGCCGCGGGGCCGCCCCGCGGCGCTTTGCGCGTCAGACGGGCGGCGCGGTCACAGCGTCCAGCCGCCGTCGATGATCAGCGCCTGGCCGGTCATGAAGGCGCTCTCGTCGCTCGCCAGATAGACGACGAGGGCCGCCATCTCCTCCGGCCGCGCCAGCCGGCCCATGGCCTGGCGGGCCACGAAGGCGGCGCGCGCCGACTCCCGCCCCCCCACCCCGGCGGCACTGGCGGCGATGAGATCGTGCAAGGTCGGAGTTTCCACCATTCCGG
>JBKBSR010000208.1:3032-5882 GCA_046291055.1 Roseococcus sp. | reverse complement strand
CCCCGCCCCCGGCGTGGTGGAGCCGCTCGCCGTGGTGGAGAAGAAGGCCATCCTGGCCGCGCTGGAACACACCGGCCAGGACGTGCCCCGCGCCGCGGCGCTGCTGGACGTGAACCCCAGCACCATCTACCGCAAGCTCGCGGCCTGGAAGAAGGCGGGCTGATTCGGGCGGCATGACATGCCGCCCGAATCGCGCGCAGGGTTGGTGTGGCGGCTGCGCGCCACAACAGAGGCATGCCAGCGGCCGCGCCGCCTTCGCATGGCTCATGACAGCGGCCGCTGGTATGCGCGGCCCGGCCGCGCTACTCCACGCGGATGTTGGCGGCGCGGATCACCTCGCCCCAGCGCGCCGTGTCCGCCACGAGGATGCTGCGCAGCGCCTGCGCGTCGCCGGTGACGAGTTCCACCCCCTGCTCCTGCATCCGCGCGCGCAGCTCCGCGTCGCCGGTGGCGACGGCCAGCGCCTCGCCGGCGCGCGCGAGGATGGGCTGCGGCGTGCCGGCCGGGGCGAAGAGGCCCATCCAGAACACCACCTCGAAGCCCGGCAGGTCATTGGCGACGGGCGGAAGCTCGGGCGCCTGGGGGATGGGCCCCAGCGTGGAGACGGCCAGCGCCCGCGTCGCGCCCTCGCGGATGGCGGGCAGCGCCTCCTGCACGCCCTGGAACACGGCCTGCACGCGGTTCTGGCGCAGGTCGATCAGCGCGGGGATCCCGCCGCGATAGGGCACGTGCACGATGTCGATGCCGGCGCGGGCGCGGAACAGCTCCAGGCAAAGATGGCTGACCGAGCCCGTGCCCGGCGAGCCGAAGGAGAGCCGCCCCGGCTGCGCGCGCGCCAGCGCGATCAGCTCCGCCACGCTGCGCACGGGCAGCGAGGGATGCACGTGCAGGATGAAGGGCGTGCGGAACATCATGCCGACCGGCGCCAACTCGTTCAGCGGGTCGCGCGGCGTCAGCGCGGGCTGCAGCGTCTGGTTGATGGCCAGCGTGGTGGTGCCCGCGCCCAGGGTGTATCCGTCCGGCCGCGCGCGGGAGAGCGCGGTCAGCGCCACCGAGGTGGCCGCACCCGGGCGGTTGTCCACCACCACGCTCTGCCCCAGTTCCCGCCCCATGCGCTCAGCGAGGGTGCGCGAGACGAGGTCCGTCACGCCGCCGGGCGGGAAGCCCTCGATCAGTGTGACGGGTCGCGCGGGCCAGCGCTCCTGTCCGAGGGCCGGCGAGGCGGCCGCGAGGGCCGGCAGGGCCAGCAGCGTGCGGCGTGGTGTCATGGCGTTCTCCTCCTGGCCGGAGCATGCCCGCCGTGGGGCCGGCGCGGAAGGGAGGCGCCACATAAAGACATGTTTATGCCTCTTGGCGGCCTGCGGGGGCCGTGCTACCGCCCGGCGCATCGCAGAGCCCGTGAGGACGCCCCCTGATGCCCGTTGCCGCCGAATATGTCGTGAAGGATCTCTCCCTGGCCGAGTGGGGCCGCAAGGAGATCAACATGGCCGAGGACGAGATGCCCGGCCTGATGGCCACCCGCGCCGAGTATGGCGCGCAGAAGCCGCTCAAGGGCGCGCGCATCGCCGGCTGCCTGCACATGACGATCCAGACCGCCGTGCTGATCGAGACGCTGGTGCATCTGGGCGCGGAGGTGCGCTGGTCCTCCTGCAACATCTTCTCGACGCAGGACCACGCCGCCGCCGCCATCGCCGCGGCCGGCGTGCCGGTCTTCGCCAAGAAGGGCGAGACGCTCGAGGAATACTGGGACTACGTGAAGCGCACCCTGGAGTGGGGCGATGGCGGCACGCCCAACATGCTGCTGGACGACGGCGGCGACATGACGCTGCTCGTCCACTACGGGCTGCGCGCCGAGCAGGGCGACACCGCCTTCCTCGACAAGGCGACGAACGAGGAGGAGACGGTGCTCTTCGCCCTCATCAAGCGCTGCCTCGCCGAGAAGCCTGGCTGGTTCGCGAAGCTCGCCGCGAACATCAAGGGCGTCTCGGAGGAGACGACGACCGGCGTGCACCGCCTCTACGCCATGGCCAAGGAGGGCAGGCTTCTCTTCCCCGCCATCAACGTGAACGACAGCGTGACGAAGTCGAAGTTCGACAACCTCTACGGCTGCCGCGAGAGCCTGGTGGACGCGATCCGCCGCGGCACGGACGTGATGATGGCCGGCAAGGTCGCGATGGTCTGCGGCTTCGGCGACGTGGGCAAGGGTTCCGCCGCGTCGCTGCGCAACGCCGGCTGCCGCGTGATGGTCAGCGAAGTGGATCCGATCTGCGCGCTGCAGGCCGCGATGGAGGGCTACCAGGTGGTGACCATGGAGGACGCGGCGCCGGTCGCCGACATCTTCGTGACCGCCACCGGCAATGTGGACGTGATCACCCTCGACCACATGCGCGCGATGAAGCACCGCGCCATCGTGTGCAACATCGGCCACTTCGATTCCGAGATCCAGGTCGCGGCCCTGCGCAACTTCAAGTGGGACAACGTGAAGCCGCAGGTGGACGAGATCGAGTTCCCGGACGGCAAGCGCATCATCCTGCTCTCCGAGGGGCGGCTCGTGAACCTCGGCAACGCCACGGGACATCCCTCCTTCGTGATGAGCGCCTCCTTCACCAACCAGACGCTCGCGCAGATCGAGCTCTGGGCGCATGGCGAGAAGTACGAGAAGAAGGTGTATGTGCTGCCCAAGCACCTGGACGAGAAGGTGGCCCGCCTTCACCTCGACAAGGTCGGCGCGAAGCTGACGCAGCTCCGCCCCGAGCAGGCCGCCTATATCGGCGTCTCGCCCCAGGGCCCCTTCAAGGCCGAGGCCTACCGCTACTGACGCGGCCCCCTGCGCGGGGAAGGGGGTGGCGA
>JBKBSR010000208.1:0-3022 GCA_046291055.1 Roseococcus sp. | reverse complement strand
CGCGTCCGGAACAGCAGGGCGAGGCCGAAGAGCGTCATCGCCCCGCCGAGCAGGTCGGTGGCGTAGAGCCGCTCGCCGAAACCGGCCCAGCCGATCGCCACCGCCACCGGCGGCGCCAGCAGTTGCAGCGCCGCCGCCCGCGCCGCGCCGAAGCGCCCGATCACCGCGAAGAACAGCGCGTAGCCGGCCACCCCCACCAGCACCACCGAATAGGCCATGCCGCCGATCACCGCCGCGCTCGCGCCCTCGGGCGGCGGCACGGCGAGGGCGAGCGCCAGCAGCAGCGTCACCGCCGCCGCGGCGCAGGATTGCGCGAGGTTGGCGGTCCAGGGGTCCACCCGCGCCCGCGCCGGCGCATAGACCAGCAGCCCGATGGCCTGCACCGCCGCGCCGGCGAGCGCCAGCGCGATGCCCAGCGCCTCGGCCTCGGCCAGCCCATCGGCCGCGCGGAAGCCGCCCAGCACGCAGACGCCGCCCCAGCCGAGGCCGAGGCCGAGCCAGCCGCGCGCCGGCAGCCGTCGGCCCTGCGCCGCCTCGCCCAGCGCCACGAAAAGCGGCGCGGCGGCGGCGAGCAGCGAAACCAGCCCGGCCGGGATGAAGGCCGCCGCCCCCCAGGAGAGCGAAAGGTAGAGCCCCACCCCGACCCCGCCCATGAACAGCACCCGCCAGCGGTCGCCACCCCGCGGCCAGGGGGCGCGCAGCGCGCGCCAGACCAGCCAGACCAGCGGCGCCGTCAGCGCGAAGCGCAGCGCGAGCGACCACAGCACCGGCCATTCCAGAACCACCAGCCGCGCCGCGTTGAAGGCCGAGCCCCAGATGAGCACATAGGCCGCGGCCAGCAGCAGGTTCACCGGCCGCGCCTCACCGCCGGGCGCGCAGCTCCGCCTCGATGCGCGTGAGCGCCGCCTGCATTTCCCGCGCCCGCGCCTCGGCCCGGCGCAGCGCGAGGCCGAGCCCGCCGATGGCGATGAGCGCCAGCGCCGAGACCCCGCCCGCCCCCGCATAGAGCAGCCGCGCGCGCGACCAGCCCTCGCCGCCCAGCGGCGTGGCGCCCCAGGCGAGGTTGAGGCACATCAGCAGCGCCAGCGCCCCCACCACCTGCAGGGTGCGGTGCAGGATCATCGCCGCGCCAGCGCCGCGTCCAGGGTGTTCTCCAGCAGGCAGGCGATGGTCATGGGCCCCACGCCCCCCGGCACGGGCGTGATGGCCCCGGCATGGGGCAGCGCCTCGGCGAAGGCCACATCGCCCACCAGCCGCCCATCGGGCAGCCGGTTGATCCCCACGTCGATCACCGTGGCGCCGGGCTTGATCCAGCCGCCGCGCACCATCTCCGGCCGGCCCACCGCGGCCACCAGGATGTCGGCCCGCCGGCATTCGCCCGGCAGGTCATCGGTGCGGGAATGGGCGATGGTCACGGTGCAGTCGGCCGCGAGGAGGAGCTGCGCCATGGGCCGCCCGACGATCTGGCTGCGGCCGAGCACGATGGCGCGCGCCCCCCGCAGCCGCACCCCCGCCTCGGCCAGCAGATGCATCGCCCCGCGCGGCGTGCAGGGCACGAGGCCGGGCAGGCCGGAGGCGAGCCGCCCCGCATTCATCGGGTGGAAGCCGTCCACGTCCTTCGCCGGGTCCACCGCGGCGATGGCGGCCTCGGCGCGGATATGGGCGGGCAGCGGAAGCTGCACCAGGATGCCGTCCACCTCCGGGTCCGCGTTGAGGGCGGCGATCTCGGCCAGCAGCGCGGCCTCGGTGGTGGCCTCGGGCAGGTGCAGGGTGCGCGAGGCGAAGCCCGCCTCGCGCGCCGCCTTGTCCTTGTTGCGGACATAGACGCCGCTGGCGGGATCCTCGCCCACGCGGACCACGACGAGGCCGGGGCGGAAGGGCAGGGCGGCGATGCGTTCGGCCAGCCGCGCGCGCAGCCGCGCGGCCAGCGCCTTGCCGTCGAGGAGGCGGGCGGTCATGCGGCGCTCAGAAATAGAGGCCCCAGCCGATCATGTAGCGCTGCACCGCGCCCACCAGGATCATGCAGGCCTGGATCACGAGCAGCAGGATGAGCGGCGAGATGTCCACCCCGCCCAACTGCGGCAGCCGCGCGCGGATGGGCCGCAGCGCCGGCTCCGTCACCCGGTAGAAGAAGTCCGAGAGGGTCCAGACCAGGCGGTTGCGCGTGTCGAGCACGTTGAAGCCGATCAGCAGCGAGAGGATCGCCGCGATGACGACCGCCCAGAAGAACAGGCTCAGCCCCGCCTGGAGGAGGAAGAACAGAGCGTCGAGGATCATGCGCAGGCGCCTCCCGGGTCTTGCCCGCGCTTGTCGCGGATGACGGGCAGGCAAGCAAGGGGGAGGATTGACTCGGGAGGCCGCGTGGGCGAAACACCGCGCCCGCGGCGTGCCCCATCACGCCGCCCTGGTTCGGGGCTGTAGCTCAGTTGGGAGAGCGCGTCGTTCGCAATGACGAGGTCAGGGGTTCGATTCCCCTCAGCTCCACCACCGGCCTCCGCGTCAGGCCGCCTTCCGCGCCTCGCCCCGTGTGGTCCGCACCAGGGTGACGCCCACCACGTGGCCGAGATTGCCTTCCACCAGCGGCACAACCTCCTCCGGCATCGCCGTCATGCCGAGCTGCACGCGCAGCCGCTCGCCCTCGCGGCGGGCCAGCAGGTGGTCGGGCACCAGATCCCGCTTGGCGAAGGGTTGCAGCAGGCGCGGCAGCAGCCCGGGCTCGGCGAAGGCCTCGACGGTGAACAGCACGGAGGTGGTGGCGGTCATGGCGCGGATCCTGGCGTGGCGGGAGGGGGATGGGCCCGGCCGGAAGGCCGCGCCGCCCCACGCGGCGCGGATCAACCGGCCGGGGCGGTAATTCGGGACGGGAACGCCACAACGCGCATGCCGGCAGCTTAGGCCCGCGCGCTCAGCGCAGCAAGACGGGCAGCAGCGCGTCCAATCGCAGCCGCCCTTCCGCTGTGGCGGCCAGCCGGCCGTCGCACCATGCGAGATAGCCCTCGTCGAGCAGCGCCGCGAGCATGGC
>JBKBSR010000207.1:0-5884 GCA_046291055.1 Roseococcus sp. | reverse complement strand
CACCCCGGCGGCCGGGCCCGAGAGCGCCATGACCAGCGGCCGCGCCGCCGCCTCCTCCGGGCTCGCGAGCCCGCCCGCCGAGTGCATGACGGACAGCCGCGTGGCGGACGGCAGCCCGGCCCGCAGCCCGGCCAGATAACCGGCGGCGAGCGGCATCACCGCGGCGCTGAGCACCGTGGTCAGGGTGCGCTCGTATTCCCGCGCCTCCGGGTTGATGCGGTGGGAGAGGGCGAGATGCCGCGCCCGCCCCGCGAGCCGCGCCGCCACCGCCTGTTCATGCGCGGGGTTGGCGTAGGCATGCAGCAGGCAGACGGCGATGGCCTCGGCGCCGGTGGCGAGCGCCGCCTCCGCCGCCGCCTCGGCCGCGCCCTCGGGCAGGGGCTCGAGCTCCGTCCCGTCATGCGCGAGGCGGCCGGGCAGGGCGATGCGCCGCTCGCGCGGAACGGGCGCGGGCGGCTTGGGCGGCACGGCGAGGCGGTAGAGGTCGCGGCGGGACTGGCGGCCGATCTCCACGATGTCCTCGAAGCCCGCAGTGGCGATGAGGGCGACGGGGGCGAGCCGCCCCTCCACCAGCGCGTTGGTGATGCGCGTGGTGCCGTGGGCGAGCTCCTCCACCTCCTCCGTCGCGAGGCCGACGGCGGCCAGGGCGGCCATGATGCCCGCCACGGGGTCATCGGGGCGGGTGGGCGTCTTGGCCGTGCGCGGCGCCTCCCGCGGGTGCAGGGCCAGCACGTCGGTGAAGGTGCCGCCCATGTCCACCCCCACGCGCCAGCCCCCGCTCACGCCGTCGCCTCGCTCTCGTCCGGGGCGAAATGCGGGATGGCGGCCAGCAGCTCGCGCGCGTAGTCGCTCCTCGGCGCGGCGAAGATCGCCTGCGAGGGGCCCTCCTCCTCGATGCGGCCCAGCCGCAGCACGATGGTGCGCTCGCACATCATCCGCACCACGTTGAGGTCGTGGCTGACGAAGAGATAGGCCATGCCGTCCTGCCGCCGCAGATCGTCGAGCAGTTTCAGCACCACCGCCTGCACCGAGACGTCGAGCGCGGCGGTCGGCTCGTCCAGCACCAGCAGGCGCGGGCGGGTGGCGATGGCGCGCGCGATGCCCACGCGCGCCTTCTGCCCGCCGGAGAGCTGGTGCGGGAAACGGTCGAGCAGCGCGAGCGGCAGGCCGCAGCGCGCGGCGGCGGCCTCCACCCGCGCGCGCAGCGCGGGCCCCTCCGCCAGCCCCTCCAGCCGCCGCAGCGGATGGGCGATGGCCTGGAAGGCGGTGAAGCGCGGGTTGAGGCTGTCGTTGGGATCCTGGAAGACGATCTGGATGTCGCGCCGCTGGGGCGCGCGGTGGAAGCGGCGCGCGGGGATGGCGCCGATGTCCTCGCCCTCGAAGAGGATGCGCCCCGCGCTCGGGTCCAGCAGGCGGCAGATCATGCGCGACAGCGTGGTCTTGCCCGAGCCGCTCTCGCCCACCAGGCCGAGGCTCTCGCCCGGGGCGAGGCGGAAGGAGACGCCGTCCACCGCCACGACGCGGCCGAAGCTGCGGCCGAGCCCCTGCACCTCGAGCAGCGGGCCCTCGCCGCGCCGGGGCGGGGGCGCGGGCGGCGCGGGGGCGGGCGCCTCGCCCACCAGATCGGCCACAGTGGAATGGCGCGTGGGCGAGGCGGCGACGAGCCGGCGCGTGTAGGCATGGCGGGGCGCGCGGAACAGGGCGGCCGTCGGCCCCTCCTCCACCACGCGGCCCTGCTCCATCACCGCCACGCGCCGGCAGTATTGCGCGGCGAGGCCGAGATCGTGGGTGATGAGCATCATCGCCATGCCCCGCTCGGCGATCAGGCCGGACAGCAGCTCCATCACCGTCTTCTGCGTGGTGACGTCGAGGCCCGTGGTCGGCTCGTCGGCGATGAGCAGGCGTGGCGCGCAGGCGATGGCCATGGCGATCATCACGCGCTGGCACATTCCGCCCGACAGCTCGTGCGGGTAGGCGTCGAGCCGCGCCGCCGCGTCGCGGATGCGCACGGCCTCCAGCAGTTCCAGCGCGCGGTCGCGCGCGACGCGGCGCGTCAGGTCGGTGTGCGCGCGCAGCGCGTCGGCGATCTGCTCGCCCACGCGGCGGATCGGGTTGAGCGCGGCGCGCGGGTTCTGGAACACCATGGAGATGGCGGCGCCGCGCAGCTCGCGCAGCTCGTGGCGGCCGGCGCGGGTGATGTCGCGCCCGGCGAAGCGGATGCGGCCTTCCGCGATTCGCCCCGCGCGGTCGAGCAGATGGGTGATGGCGTAGGCGGTGACGGATTTGCCCGAGCCGCTCTCGCCCACCACGCCCAGCGTCTCGCCGGGCGCGAGATGCAGCGAGACGCCGCGCAGCGCATGCACCTCGCCGTGGCGCGTGGCGAAGCGCACATGCAGGTTCTCGACGGAGAGAAGGGGCTCGCTCACGTGCGCATGCGCGGGTCGAGGATGTCGCGCAGCCCGTCGCCCAGCAGGTTGAAGCAGAGCACGGAGAGCATGAGCGCAAGGCCCGGGAAGGCCACCAGCCACCAGTGGCCGGCGGTGATGAAGCGCGCGCCCTCCGCCACCATGATGCCCCATTCGGGCGTGGGCGGGGTGATGCCGAGGCCGATGAAGGACAGCCCCGCCGCGTTCAGGATGGCCCAGCCGAGGTTGAGCGAGATCTGCACCGCCATGGCGGGCAGCACGTTGGGCAGCAGGAAGCGCAGCACCAGGGAGAGATGCGGCTCGCCCGCGGCGCGCGCGGCCTCCACCCAGCCCAGGTTGCGCCGCACGTTCACCTCCGCCCGGGCGAAGCGGATGTAGAAGGGCAGGTTGATGAAGGCGGTGGCGATGACGATGTTCTGCACATGGTTTCCCAGCGCCGCGACCAGCGCCATCGCCAGCACGAAGAGCGGGAAGGCCATCAGCACATCCACCACCCGGCCCACCACGCGATCCGTCATGCCGCCCAGATAGCCGCAGACCGCCCCGACCACCGCGCCCACCAGGAAGGAGAGCGAGACGGCGGCGAAGGCGATGGCCAGATCGATGCGCGCGGCGTGGATCAGCCGGCTCAGGATGTCGCGGCCGAGCTGGTCGGTGCCGGCCCAATGCGCGGCCGAGGGCGGGCGCAGCGCGTTCGCCACGTTGGAGGCGACGGGATCGTGGGGCGCCAGCCAGTCCGCGAAGACCGCGACGAGGATGAGCGCCAGCGCCCCCGCCGCCGCCAGCGCGGTGACGGGGTTGCCGCGCAGCACGAAGCCGGCATGGCGCAGGGTGGAGGCGCTCATGCCACCGAGGCGCGCGGGTCGGCCACGCCGTAGAGCAGGTCCACCAGCAGGTTCACCGCCACGAAGATCGCCGCCATCAGCAGCACGAAGCCCTGCACCGGTGCGTAGTCCGAGGCGAGCAGCGCATCGAGCGCGTAGGAGGCGACGCCGGGCCAGGAGAACACCTTCTCCACCAGCACATTGGCGCCGAGCATGGTGGAGAACACGATGCCCGAGATGGTCAGCACCGGGATCAGCGCATTGCGGAGCGCATAGACCAGCACCACCCGCCGCCCCGAAAGGCCCAGGCTGCGCGCCGTGCGGATGAACTCGCTGCCCAGCACCGCGAGCATGGAGGCGCGCGTCATGCGCGCCAGCGGCGCCAGAACGAACAGCGCCATGGTCGCGGCCGGCAGCACGAGCTGCGCGGCCGCCGCGCGCCAGCCCTCCCAGTCGCGCACCAGGGCGAAGTCCAGCAGCAGGAAACCCGTGATGCCGGGTGGCGACGCGGCGAAGACGTCGAGCCGCCCGGTGGGATCGGGCGCCCAGGCCAGCAGGTAGTAGAAGACATAGACGAGCAGCAGCCCCGAGACGAAGGTGGGCACGCAGACGCCCAGCGTGCAGAGGAAGCGCACCAGATGATCCACCGGCGAGCCCGGCCGCAGCGCGGCCAGGATGCCGAGCGGCAGGGCCAGGGCGAGGGCGAGGAACAGGGCGGAGAAGGTGAGCTCCAGCGAGGCCGGCAGCCGCTGGATCAGCTCCGCGCGCACCGGCTGGCCGGTGGTCATGGACATGCCGAGCTCGCCGCGCCCCACTTCCCAGAGATAGCGCAGGAGCTGCTCGGGCAGCGGGCGATCCAGGCCCATCTGCTGGCGCACCATCTCGATCTCGGCCTGGCCCCCCGCCGCGCCGGCGGCGAAGAACACGGCAGGGTCGCCGGGCAGCACGCGCATCAGGATGAAGGTGAAGACCAGCACGCCGAACAGCGCGGGCAGGGCCGAGAGAAGCCGGATTCCCACCCGCCGCGCCGCCCGGCGCAGCGGGCCCTGCGGCCGCGCCTCAGACACGCCGCAGGTCGCGGAAATCGGCCTGGCGGTAGAACTGGTAGGTGTAGCCGTCCATGTTCTGCGCCATCACCGCCTCGTGCAGCGGCTGCCACATCAGCAGCAGCGGCACCTGCTCGTTCAGGATTTCGATCATGCGCTTCGCCTGGCGCTCATAGGCGGCCGGGTCGGTCTCGAACTGCGCGCGCTCGACCAGCTCGTTCAGCTCGGCGTTGTCGAAGCTCGCGAAGTTCCAGCGCTGCGGGCGGGTGAAGTAGAGGCGGAAGAAGTAGTAGGTGGCGGGCAGCCAGGCCGTGCCGCCCTCGGTGTAGAAGGGCAGGGTGCGCTCGGCCTGGGCGGTGTTGAATTGCGCGTCCGGCAGCTTGCGGATCTCCACCTGGATGCCGATGCGGCCCAGCGCCTCGCGCACCAGCGCCGCCATGGGCTCGGCCCAGGGCGAGATGCCCACGCCGATGGTGAAGGTGGTGCTGAAGCCGTTGGGATGGCCGGACTGGCGCAGCAGCTCCCGCGCGCGGTCGAGATCCTGGCGCAGCGGCATGGGCTGCGGGAAGTCCGAGCTCTCCGGCGTGCCGGACCAGGCGCCCCCGAACAGCGGGCGCCCGCGGCCGAACAGCGCGGCCTGGAACAGGTCCTGGTAGGGCAGGGCGGCGGCGATGGCCTGGCGCACGCGCAGGTCGTCGAAGGGCGCCATGCGGTTGTTCATGGAGATGTGCGTGAAGCCGTTGGTCTGCGGGATGGAGACCACGCGCACCCGTCCGCGCTGCGAAAGCGCCTGCACGTCGCTCGGGCTGAGGTCTATGCAGAGATCGGCGTCGCCGCGCTCCACGAGGCTCGCGCGGGTGGCGGGCTCGGGCACGGTCTGGATGATGATGCGGCGGAACTGCGGCAGCGGCCCGCCCTTCCAGGCCTCGTTCCGGCGCAGCACGGTCTGCTGGCCCGGGCGGTGGGTTTCGACGATGTAGGCGCCGCCGGCCGCCGCGTTGTCGCGCATCCAGTTCAGCGCCCAGGGGTCGTCGGCCGTCGCGTGCCGCTTCGCCAGCGTGCTGTTCACCATGATGGCGTAGGGCACGCAGGTGTTGGAGAGCGCCAGCCGGTCGGGCTTGTCGAGCAGCATCTCCACCGCCCGCGGTCCGACGATGCGGAACTGCTCGGGCCGCGTGATGGAGCCGAGCTGCATCTGCGGCGGCGCGAGCGAGCGGGCGGACACGGTGCGGTCGAGCGACCACTTCACGTCCTCGGCGGTCACGGGCGTGCCGTCGTGCCAGGTCGCGCCCTCGCGCAGCACGAAGGTGAAGCGCAGCCCGTCGGGGCTGCGCTCGATGCGCTCGGCCAGCTCGCCGCGGATCGTGTTGTGGTCGAAGACCCAGTTGCCCTCGAACTGCCGGCGGCCGAAGGCGGCCAGCCGGTCGTAGACGTTCATGCTGAGCCCGAAGGACTCGCGCGTCGCGCCCGGCACCGTGGGGTCCAGCGTGTTGATCACGTTCCCCGTGACGTAGCGCAGCGTCTCGGCGCGGGTCTGGGGGGGGGGGGCGAGGGGGGGAGGGGGAAGGGGGGGAGGAAGGGGACAAAA
>JBKBSR010000206.1:0-5893 GCA_046291055.1 Roseococcus sp. | reverse complement strand
TCCTCCTCCTCGGCGCCCTGGCGGCCGATGGCGCTGGCCTCGACAGCGGGGAAGGGGGCGCCGGCCTGGGGGGAGGGGGGTGGTGCCGGGGACTGCGGCGCGACGCGCACCCGCGGCGGCGATTCGGGCGTGGCGGGGGCGGGCGCGGCGGGGGCGCGCCCTGCGCCGGCGCCGGAGGGCGTCCCCGTCGGCCGGGGGGCGCTGGCCCGCCGGGCGGCCGGGCGCGCCTGCCGCTCGAGCTGCTCGAGACGCTGCTCCAGCAGGCGGATGCGCTCCAGCAGCGCGGCCTCCTGGGGGGAGGCGGTCTGGGCCTGGGCTGCGCCACCCAGCGCGAGCAGGGCGAGGAACAGCGCCAGCGGGCCCGGCGAGGCCCGGCATATCGGGTCAGGGGCTGGCACGCGAATCCGCCTCCGGCGCGCCCCGGCGGGGGCCTTCGGTGAGGGTGTTACCAGCCGTAGTAGGAGTAGAGGTAGGCGTAGTAGGAGTAGACGTAGGCGTTGTAGGCGTTCACCATCGCCGTGTAATACCAGCTCTGCTCGGTGCCGCTGTTCGACGCGGCATAGTATCGGGCGTAATAGGCATAAACATAGGCCGTGTAGGCCGCGTCCATGGCGTACCAGCCGTAATAGTCCGCCCAGTAACCCTTGGCGGTCACCGCGTTCGCCGCCTCGGGCGACATGACCGTAACCTCGGCCGAGCCGAAGACCGGGCTGCGCTCGGCGGCCGCGGGGCCAGCCAGAAGCGCGCAGAGCCCGACGGCCAACAGCAGGTTGAGAACGATCCGACGCATCACGCCCTCCTTCGGATGACCTCGCACATTTCGCGCTCTAAAGGCCGGGCGCGTCAACGCCCAACTGGCCGCGTGTCATGCATGTCATCCGATGCGCGGGCGCATCCTCCGCGACGGCCTGACCGCGCAGGTTGTTTCCGAATCGGTTCTTGTCCTGCGCCTCGCAGCGACGCGGCGTGCCTCCCGCCGCCTCCGCCGCCGGCCGTCGCGACCGGCCCCTCATACCAGCGGCCGCTGATCGTGAACTCCCGAAGATGCGGTGCGGCCGCTGGTATGCCTGTGCTGTGGCGCGCAGCCGCCACGCCAACCCTGCGCGCGATACGGTCGGCATGGCATGCCGTCCGTATCAGCGCGCGAAGAGCGGCAGGGCGAGCAGCACGCTCAGGATCGCCGCGTTGGCGAGCGTCGTCACCAGCCCCGCCGTGAGCGAGACGACGAGGATGGCGCGCGGCATCGCCCCGTGCCGCCGTTCCATCTCCCGCATGGTGGCGAGGGCGGTGGCGGTGGAGCCGAGCGCGAAGCCGCAGAACCCCGCGCTGGTCACCGCGGCCTCCGCATCGCCGCCCAGCGCGCGGAAGCAGAGCCAGCGCGTGAACGCCAGCGTCAGCGCCGCCTGCGCGGCGATGATGAGCAGCAGCGGCAGCGCGAGCGCCGCCACCTCCCACAGCCGCAGCCCCGCCATGGCCAGGGCGAGGAAGAAGGCGAGCGCAAGCCCCTGCACCAGATCAATCGCCGCCGCGGGCGGCGTCGCGCCGAGCGGGCCCAGCACCAGGTTGCGCAGCAGCACGCCGAGGAAGAGCGGCCAGAGAAACTCCGGCAGCGTCACCGGCAGCCCCGTGGCGCGGGCGGCCATCCAGGCGCCGCCGAGCACCGTCAGCAGCACGAGGGAGAGGGCCGTCGCCACCGACCCGGGCGCCAGGGCGGGCGGGGGCGGCGCCGCCGTCTCGGGCGCCGGGCCCATCGCCTGATGGGCGGGCAGGAGCCCCCGCACCGAGGGCCCGGCCAGAAGCCCGCCCAGCACGATGCCCAGCGTGGCCGCGGCCAGCGCCACCTCCATGGCGCCCGCCAGCCCGTGCCGCGCCTCGAACAGAGCGGCGAAGGCCGCCCCCGTGCCGTGCCCGCCCACCAGCGTGATGGAGCCCGCCAGCAGCCCGATCAGCGGATCGAGCCCAAGCAGCCGCGCAAGCCCGATGCCGAGAAGGTTCTGCGCCAGGATGAACAGCGTCACCAGAGCGCCGAGCCGGGCCAGCGCCGCCCCGCCCGCGCGCAGGCTGCCGAGATCGGCCGAGAGCCCGATGGCTGCGAAGAAGGCCAGCAGCATCGGCTCGCGCAGCGCCGCATTGCCGGGAGGCGACCAGCCGAGCAGGGCCTGCGCGGCCCAGGCGGCCAGCGCCAGCAGCAGCCCGCCCGTCACCGCTTCGGGAATGTTCCAGCCGGCGATGCCCGGCAGCCGCGCATGCAGCAGCCGGCCGAGCAACAGAACCGCCGCGGCGAGCCCCAGCCCTGCGAGCGCATCGAGCTCCATTCCACCGCCCCCGGCCCCCTGCCGGGGCGGACAGTGGCAGCGGGGACGCTGCGCCGCAACCGGGCGGATCAGGCCATGTGCCGCCGCCCGAGGAAAGCGTTCACCCCCTGGGCCAGCGCACCCGCCAGCTTCGCCCGATGGTCGGGGCGGTTCAGCAGCGCCTCGTCCTGCGGGTGGGAAAGGAAGCCGCACTCCACCAGCGCGGCCGGCACATCGGGCGCCTTCAGCACCACGAAGCCGGCGCGGCGCAGCGGCTGGGGCAGCAGGCGCACATCGCCCTCCAGCGCCTCGACGGCGAGGCGGGCGAGGCGTTCCGAGGCGGCGCGCGTCTCCTGCCGCATGAGGCTGAGCAGGATGCGCTGCACCTCCGGCGGAACGGAGGGCAGGCGCAGCCCCCCCGCCAGGTCCGCCTGGTTCTCGCGCCGGGCCAGGGCGGCGGCCAGCGCGTCCGAGGCCTGCTCTGCGAGGGTATAGACCGAGGCGCCGCGCACCTGCGCCGCCTGCGGCCCCGGCAGCGCGTCGGCGTGCAGCGAGAGCAGCAGCGCCGCCTCCTGTTCGCGCGCCATCTCCACCCGCCGGGCGAGGGGGAGGAAGGCGTCGCGGCTGCGGGTCAGCGCCACGCGGCAGCCGCCCGCGGCCTCGAGGGCGCGGCGCAGCTCCAGCGCCAGCAGCAGGGTGATGCGCTTTTCCTGCGTGCCGCGCGGGCCGATGGCGCCAGGGTCGGCGCCGCCATGGCCGGGATCGAGCATGACGAGCGGCAGCGGCCCCGCCGGCGCAGGGCGGCGCGGCGCAGGGCGCGTCTGCGCGCCCGCCGGTGCGGCGGCAAGACCGAGCCAACCGCCCAGCCAGGAACGGCGAGTGAACCCCCTCATGCGGCGCGACCCCCATCGCGCGGCGCAACCATAGCGGGAAATCCGTCGGGGAATCCAGCGGCTTCTGCCTCGCCTCCGGGCAGGCCGCCCGCGCGCTGGGCATCGTCGCAGGGCGCGCGGGGCCGATCGCCCGGGGCTGCCCTTGTGGGGGGGCGGCGCGCCGCGTAAGGTGACTTGCCCCAGCGACCGGCGCTGCGGGCGGAACGGGGCCGCAAGCCGCCCCCGGCCAGCCCGCCCAATCCTGGCGCGGCCGGCCGGCGCAGCGCGGCGGCCCCCGCCGAGGCCCGGCGCGCGCCGACATCGCGCCCGCCCCGCAGGCCCGGCCGGTTCCGCCCGCGCGCCCGCGGTGCACCGCCCCCTCGCTCCCGTTGCGAAGGCCGGCGGTGCCGCAAGGTCGCCCGCCCGCGTCGGGCGCACATGAGTGGGGGTAACGCCATTGGGCCATCCGGCCCGCCGTCCCCGCTGCTGGGCGAACGGCGCCGGAGCGCCCCCGAGCGAGGACCGAGGCTCGATGTCGCCGACATCGCCGCTGTTCAGACCCCGCCCGGACTCCGTCCTTCCCTCCCCCTTGCGTGACCGCCCGGCCCTGCCCCCCCTGAGGGAGCCGGCCAGCCGGCGCGCGGAGTGTTTCCCGCATGACCAAGCGCATGTTGATCGACGCGGCCCACCCGGAAGAAACCCGGGTGGTCGTGATGGATGGCTCCCGCGTTGAGGAGTTCGACCTCGAGGCGGCCAACCGGCTCCCCCTCAAGGGCAACATCTACCTGGCCCGCGTGGTGCGGGTGGAGCCCAGCCTCCAGGCCGCCTTCGTCGAGTATGGCGGCAACCGGCACGGCTTCCTCGCCTTCGGCGAAATCCATCCGGACTACTACCAGATCCCCGTCGCCGACCGGCAGAAGCTGATCGAGATGCAGGAGGCCGAGGCCCGCGAGGAGGCCGAGGCCGAGGCCCGCGAGGAGGAGCGCCGCGCCCAGGTCCTGGCCCGGCGCGAGGCCGCCCGCGCCGCCGCGCAGGCCATCCTGGACGCGACGGCCCCCGCCTCTCCCGCCGCCGAGGGGGAGGATGCGCCGAGCCCCGAGGCGCTGGCCGCGCAGCTCGAGGCCGAGGCCGCCGCCCGCGCCGCGGCCGAGGCCGTGCTGGCCGCCGAGGAGGCGGCGGGCGAGGAGCCCCTCCCCGACGACTCGGCTGCCGAGGCCGCCCCGGAGGCCAATGGCGAGGAGGCGAACGGCGAGGAGGCGGACGGCCGCGTCGAGATCCTTCCGCCTTCCGACGTGCCGCCGCCCGAGACCATCGGCGTGGGCGACGCCGAGGGCGAGGCCGAGGCCGAAGCCGAGGAGCGCGCGCGCGAGCGCCGCCCGCCGCCGCGCTTCCTGCGCAACTACAAGATCCAGGAGGTGATCCGCCGCCGGCAGATCATGCTGGTGCAGGTGGTGAAGGAGGAGCGCGGCACCAAGGGCGCGGCGCTGACCACCTACATCTCGCTCGCCGGGCGCTTCTCGGTGCTCATGCCCAACTCGCCGCGCGGCGGCGGCGTCTCGCGCAAGATCACCTCGGCGGCCGACCGCCGCCGCCTGCGCGAGATCATCGAGGAGCTGGAGCTGCCGCGCGGCATGTCGCTGATCGTGCGCACCGCCGGCGCGCAGCGGCCCAAGCCCGAGATCAAGCGCGACTGCGAATACCTGCTGCGCCTGTGGGACGACATCCGCGAGCGCACCCTGGCCTCCACCGCGCCGGCGCTGATCTACGAGGAGGCGGACCTCATCAAGCGCGCCATCCGCGACGGCTACGCGCGCGACATGGACGAGATCCTGGTGGAGGGCGACGAGGCCTACCGCCAGGCGCGCGAGTTCATGCGCATGCTGATGCCGGAGCACGCGGGCAAGATCAAACCCTACCGCGACGGCGCGGTGCCGCTCTTCTCGCGCTTCCAGGCCGAGAGCCAGCTCGACGCGATGCACGAGCCGACGGTGCAGCTCAAGTCGGGCGGCTACATCGTCATCAACCAGACCGAGGCGCTGGTCGCCATCGACGTGAACTCGGGCCGCGCGACGCGCGAGCGCAACATCGAGGACACGGCGCTCAAGACCAACCTCGAGGCGGCGGACGAGATCGCGCGCCAGCTCCGCCTGCGCGACCTCGCGGGGCTGATCGTGATCGACTTCATCGACATGGACAGCAACCGCCACAACGCGATGGTGGAGAAGCGCCTGAAGGACGCGCTGCGGCACGACCGCGCGCGCATCCAGGTGGGGCGGATCAGCCATTTCGGGCTGCTGGAGATGTCGCGCCAGCGGCTGCGCCCCTCGCTGACCGAGCAGAGCTTCGTCACCTGCCCGCACTGCAACGGGCGCGGCGTGGTGCGCAACCTCGAGAGCAGCGCCATCGCCGCGCTGCGCGCCATCGAGGAGGAATGCGCCCGCCGCCGCGCCGCGGAGATCACGGTGCGCGTGACCACGCCCGTCGCGCTCTACCTGCTCAACCGCAAGCGCGACCGGCTGGCCGAGATCGAGGGCCGCTGGGGCGTGACCGTGCTGTTCGAGCCCGACGACAGCCTGCGCGGGGCCGAGACGCGCATCGAGCGCGGCCGCGCCCCCGCCGCCCTGCCGGCCGAGGACAAGCCCAGCGCACTGCGCATGGACTACGCGCCCGAGGCCGATGAGGCGGAGGAGACCGAGGAGCCGTCCGAGGCCGAAGGCGCCGAGCCCC
>JBKBSR010000205.1:0-5929 GCA_046291055.1 Roseococcus sp. | reverse complement strand
CGGGGCGGCCGCCTCGCCCTCCCGCGCCGGGCGGCTTTGCAAGAGCCGGCGCTTGGGGGAAAGATGCCGCCGAGAGCCGCGTCGCCACACGGTTCCTAGCATCATCGGGATCCGCGCCCCGCGCCATGCGATCGGCCTTCCACCTCCTTGTCGTCGCCATCCTTCTGTTCGGCGGGGCCTGGCCGGTGACCAAGGCCGCGCTCGAGCACGCCACGCCCATGTGGTTCGCGGTGGGGCGCGCGGGGCTCGCGGCCATCGTCTCGGCGCTGCTGCTCGCCGCGCTGGGGCGGCTCCATCCACCGAGGCGCGGGGACATGCCCTCCGTCCTCGCGCTCGGCCTGCTTCAGCTCGGCGCCTTCTTCGTGCTCGCCCATGCGGCGGTGGCGATGGTCCATGCCGGGCGCACGGCCATCATCTCGGCGGTGGTGACCTATTGGCTGATCCCTCTCTCGGTGCTGGTGCTGGGCGAGAAGGTTCCCGCCCATCGCTGGGTCGCCGCCGCGCTCGGTCTTGCCGGCGTCGCCGCGCTCGCCGGCCCCTGGGCGGTGGACTGGTCGGACCGGACGGAACTGCTCGGCCACCTGATGCTGGTGGCCGCCGCGCTGTTCTGGACGCTCGCCATCGTCGCCACGCGCAAATGGCCGCCGCCGACGCCGGTGTTCGAGCTCCTGCCCTGGTGCTTCGGCCTCGCGACGCTGCTGATCCTGCCCTTCGCGCTGGCGCTGGAACCGCAGGGCGGCATCTTCGGCCCCTCCTGGCCCTACATGCTCTACATCGGCCTGATCGTGGCCCCGATCGGCACCTGGTGCGTCATCGAGGTCGGCCGCCGCCTGCCCGGCGCGGTCGCCTCCGTCGCCTTCCTCCTTGTTCCCGCCTTCGGCGTGCTGGTCAGCACGCTGTGGCTGGGCGAGCCGGTGGGCTGGGACA
The DNA here is from genome assembly GCA_046291055.1 of Roseococcus sp. Lineage (GTDB taxonomy): Bacteria > Pseudomonadota > Alphaproteobacteria > Acetobacterales > Acetobacteraceae > Roseococcus. The sequence goes on along the minus strand of JBKBSR010000205.1, from coordinate 5,002 downwards.
TGGCGCTGGGCGGCGGGCTGATCGTCGCCTCGGTGGTGCTGGCCTCGCGCGAGGTGCGCCCGGCAGCGGCGGATGCGCGCGCATGAGGCTCGCCGTCACCGAGGCGGGGCAGGGTCCGCCGCTGATCCTCCTGCACGGGCTGTTCGGCGCGGGGCAGAACTGGGGCGCGATCCGCAAGGCGCTCGCCCCGCGCTTCCGCGTGCTCACGCCCGACCTGCGGAACCACGGCGCCTCCCCGCGCGCATCCGGGATGGCCTACGACGCCATGGCACAGGATGTCGCGGATACGCTGGATGCCGCGGGCATCGCGCGCGCCGCGGTGCTCGGCCACTCGATGGGCGGGAAGGTGGCCATGGCCTTCGCGCTGGCCGATCCCGGGCGCGTCGAGCGCCTCGTCGTCGCGGATATCGCGCCCGTGCGCTACCCGCCCGCGCTGCGCGGGTATGTCGCGGCCATGCAGGCGATCCCGCTGCATCCGGGCCTGACCCGGCGGGAGGCCGATGCGGCGCTCGCCGCGGCCATCCCCGAGGCTGGCATCCGCGCCTTCCTGCTCCAGAGCCTGCGCTTCGAGACGGACCCGCCGTCCTGGCGACTCGCCCTGCCCGAGATCGCCGCCGCCATGCCGGAGATCGAGGATGCGCCGCCGGCCGGCGGTCGCCGCTACGACGGTCCCGTGCTGGTGCTGGGCGGCGAGCGGTCGCGCTACATCCTGCCCGAGCACCACGCGCTGTTCCGCGCGGTGTTCCCGCGCGCCCGCTTCGCCACCGTCGCGGGCGCGGGCCACTGGGTGCATGCCGAGAACCCGCAGGGCTTCCTCGCGGCGCTGGAGAGCTTCCTGGGCTGATACCCTGCGGCCAAAGGATCGCCTTTGTCCGCAGGGTTTCAGGGCTTGGTCCCGCGCGCGGCCGCCCCCCTGCCCCGCGCGCCATGCCAGGGGGCGAAAGGTCATAGCTTTCGCCCCCTGGCTATGGGTCGTTCTGTCCGGCCGGCCGCGAGGGAACGGCCGGGTCCTGCGCGCGGGCTGATCGGGCGGGGCTGGCGGGATGGTCTTGCGCGGCTGCGGGCGCCGTGACGCCGGCCGCTCCGGCACCGCGCCTCAGGCCTGCGGCGGAGCGGCGGAGCCTGGAGCGCCGCAGCGCAGGGACCCCGCACAGGCCGCCGCCGCCAGCAGCCCCGCCGCGATCCACCACGCCTGCCACGCCCCGAAGGAGAGCATCGCCGTCACCGCCCCCGAGGCAAGCGCGCCCGCCGCGGCCGCCGGGCAGGGCGCGCGTGCGGCCGCGACCCCGAGCAGCCAGGCCAGCGCGGCCGCCAGCGCCGCGCCCACCGCCCCGAGTTCCAGCCATACCTGCAGCGCCGCATTGTGCGGATGCAGCGGCAGGATCTGCACATGCGGCTCGGCGAACCAGGCCCGGCGCGCGGGGTCCGTCACGCGCATGCGATCCAGCACCTCGGCGGGCGGGTTGCCGCGGCCGCCCGGGATCTCGCGGCTCGCCTCCATGCCCCAGCCCAGCACCGGCCGCTCGGCGATGCGCGCGGCGGTGAAGTCCCAGATCAGCATGCGGTGCAGTGCCGAGATCGGCAGGCGCTCGACCGGCAGGGCCGGAGCGGCCGCCACCAGCAGCGGCATGAGCAGGACACACGCCGCCAGCCCGCCGCCGATCGCCCGCGGCACCAGGCGCGGCGCGCGCAGCGCCGCGAGCGCCGCGGCCACGCCGAGCACCGCCGCGATCTTCGCCGTATCCCCCGGCAGGGCGATGATCACCGCGGCGCCGCCGCCGAGCAGCAGCGCGCGCGGCAGCAGCGGCCAGGGCAGGGCGATGGCAAGAGGAAGCAGCAGCGCCATCACCGAGGCCGCCGGCTTCAGCCCGAAGGCGAGGGTCGGCGGCACCTCCGCCAGGCCGCGCACGGCGGCGCGGATGGCATTGCCGCTCAGCGCATCGAGCGCCGCCGCGCCAAGCCCGATGACGAGGCCGATTGCAAACGCGCGCGCCAGCCCTCGCCGCGCCGCCTCGTCGCTCGCTTCCAGGGCACGCCCCGCCCCGCCGGCAAGCAGGGCCATCGCGGCGAGGGACAGGCCGGTGGACAGGGCGCGACCCGGCTCCGCCGCCCAGGCGGCGCTCGCCGCGCCCCAGAGGCCGAGCGCCACCGCCAGCCACGCCGCCATGCCGCGCGGCCAGGGCGGCACGCGCGCGAGGCGCCGTTGCGCGACCACGCAGAGTGCCAGCGCCACCAGCCCGATCGGCGCCATGGCCTTGGACTGCAGCACCACGGCCAGCGGCGCGACCAGCAGCGCAACCGCGACCGGCAGGGCAGGGGAGGTGAGGGTCACGCGGTCCTGGATTGCGTGCCGAGCCCGCGGAGAGGGCGGACGACTCGCGTCCGCCGCTCAGCCGTGGCTTCGGCGCATCGCGCGGCGGGGTCAGACCGCCGCGATGCTCTCGCGCCGCAGCTCGACCGCCAGCGCATCGAGCGCCCGCCCCACCCGGTCGAGCATCTCGTTCACCTCGTCCCTGGTGATGATCAGCGGGGGCGAGAAGCCCATGCTGTCGTTCACCATAGCGCGCAGGATCACGCCCTGCTCCTCGCCATGCTTGACGAGGCGCGGCCCCGCCTTGCGCGCCGGGTCGAAGGGCTTGCGCGCGGCCTTGTCGGCCGAGAGCTCGATGGCGGCGATCAGCCCGACGCCGCGCACCTCGCCCACGATCGGGTGGTCGGTGAAGCGGCGGCGCAGTTCCGCCTGCAGATGCGCGCCGACCTCGGCCGCATGGGCGACGATGTTCGTCTCGTCGTAAATCTTCAGCGTCTCGATCGCGACGGCGGCCGAGACCGGATGGCCGGAATAGGTGAAGCCATGGCCCCAGGTGCCGACCGTGGACGAGCCTTCCGCGATGCCCTGGAACACCGCCTCGTTCACCATCACCGCCGAGATCGGCAGGTAGGCCGAGGACAGCGCCTTGGCGCAGACCAGGATGTCCGGCGTGATGCCGAAGGTCTGGCTGCCCCAGTAGCTGCCGGTGCGCCCGAAGCCGCAGATCACCTCGTCGGCCACGAAGAGCATGTCGTACTTCTTCAGCACGGCCTGCACCTTCTCGAAATAGGTGCGCGGCGGGACGATGACGCCGCCCGCGCCCATCACCGGCTCGGCCCAGAAGGCGGCGCATTCCTCGGCTCCGCCCTCCTCGATGATGCGCGCCTCCAGCTCCTCGGCCAGCCGCGTCGCGAAATCCTCCTCCGACTCGCCGGGCTGCGCCTCGTGGTAGTGGTGCGGCGTGCGCACATGCACGAAGCGGCCATTGGCGATGGGCGCGTCGAACAGCTTGTGGTTGGCCGGCAGGCCGGTGAGCGAGGCAGCGGCCAGCGTGATGCCGTGATAGGCCTTGATGCGGCTGAACACCTTCTTCTTCTTCGGCCGCCCGAGCGCGTTGTTCATGTACCAGATCATCTTCAGCGCGGAATCGTTCGCTTCCGACCCCGAATTGCCGAAGAAGACCTTGGACATCGGCGCGGGCGCGCGCTCGATCAGCATCTCCGCGAGGTCGATCATCGGCTCGTGCGACTTCGCGGTGAAGGCGTGGTAGAAGGGCAGCTTGCGCATCTGGTCGGTCGCGGCCTTGACCAGACGCTCGTTGTCGAAGCCGAGCGAGGCGCACCACAGCCCGGCCAGCGCCTCGATGTATTCCTTGCCCTGCTCGTCGTAGATCCGCACGCCCTTGCCGCGGGTGATGACCAGCGGGCCGTTCTTCAGATGCGCCTTCGCATCCGTGTAGGGGTGCAGGACATTGGCGATGTCCCGGGCGGCGTTGGAATTGCGCGGCGGTGTCATGTCGTTGGCCTTCCTCGGCGGGCGATGGGGGCAGTCTAGGGCCGGATGCCGCCCCGCCCAAGGGGCGCGGTTGCCCCGCCGCCCCGCCCGCGCCACCTTTGCCGCAGAAGGAGCGCGCCATGACCGAGATCAAGCCGCACGCCGCCCATTGGGGCAGTTTCGACGCCGTGGTGAAGGACGGCCGCCTGGTCGGCGTGCAGCCCTTCGCGCGCGACCCCTTCCCCGGCTCGCTGATCGAGGCCATGCCCGACATCGTCCACGCCGCCTGCCGCGTGGACCGGCCCTACGTGCGCAAGGGCTGGCTCGAGGGGCGCCGGCGCGGCCACCTGCGGGGCGGGGATGCCTTCGTGCCGGTGTCCTGGGACCGCGCCGTGCGGCTGGTCGCGGAGGAAACCCGCCGCGTGCGCGCCGAATACGGGCCGACCGGCATCTTCGGCGGCTCCTATGGCTGGTCCTCGGCCGGGCGCTTCCACCACGCGCGCAGCCAGTTGCAGCGTTTCCTCGGCCTCGGCGGCGGCTATACGGGGCAGGTCAACGCCTATTCCTACGCGGCGGCGCAGGCGCTGCTGCCGCATGTGCTCGGCACCAACGAGGTGCTGCTCGGCCGCGTCACCGACTGGGCGGCGATCATCCGCCACGCGAAGGTGATGCTGTGCCTGGGCGGGCTGCCGCTGCGCAACGGCCTCGTCACCTCGGGTGGGGCGGGCGAGCACGCGAACGAGATCCACCTCCGCCGCGCCGCCGAGGCCGGGCTGCGCTTCATCCAGGTCTCGCCCAACCGCGCCGACGTGCCGGATTGGTGCCACGCGGCATGGATCCCGATCCGCCCGGGCACGGATACCGCGCTGCTGCTCGCCATGGCGCATGTGATCGTGACCGAGGGGCGCGAGGACCGCGCCTTCCTCGCCACCCATTGCGTCGGCTGGGAGAGGCTGCGCGCCTACATCCTCGGGCAGGGCGACGGGGCGCCGAAATCGCCCGAATGGGCCGCGCCCATCACCACCATCCCCGCCGCGCGCATCCGCGCGCTGGCGCTGGACCTCGCCGCGACGCCCGCGATGCTCACCGCCACCTGGTCGCTGCAGCGCGCCGATTTCGGGGAGCAGCCCTACTGGATGCTCGCCGCGCTCGCCGCGATCCTCGGCCTGATCGGCAAGCCGGGCCAGGGTGTCGCCT
>JBKBSR010000204.1:0-5954 GCA_046291055.1 Roseococcus sp. | reverse complement strand
TCGGCGTGCTCGGCCTCGAGGAGGAGGCGAAGGATCCCGACATGGCCACCGACGCGCTGCGCTCGAAGAACCGGGCCAAGGTGAACGCCATGCTGCAGGCGAAACTCGAGACGCGCCCGACCGCCGAATGGGTCGCCGCCTTCAACGCGGCCGGCGTTCCCTGCGGCCCCGTCTATTCCATGGACCAGGTCTTCGCCGACGAGCAGGTGAAGCATCTCGGCCTCGCCATGCCCGTGCGGCACCCGCTGCTGGGCGAGATCCAGCTCGTGCGCGCGCCCATGCAGATCGAGGGCGTGGCCTGCGCGCGCAACCCCACGCCCGAGCGCGGCCAGCACACCGAGGAGGTGCTGCGCGAGTTCGGCTTCAGCGAGGCCGAGATCGCCGAGCTGCGCGCGAAGAAGGCCGTCTGAGGCGATGAAGGTCACCTCGATCCGCCAGGCGGTGGCGCCGATCGGCAGCGCCATCGCCAACGCCTACATCGACTTCTCGAAGATGACGGCGAGCGTGGTGGCCGTCACGGTGGAGAGCGGCGACGGGCGCAGCGCCACCGGCTACGGCTTCAACTCCAACGGCCGCTACGCGCAGGAGGGGCTGCTGCGCGAGCGCTTCATCCCCCGCCTGCTGGAGGCCGGCGAGCTGCCCGCCCACGCCGATGGCGGCTTCGACCCCTTCCCCGCCTGGGCCGCCATGATGAAGAACGAGAAGCCCGGCGGCCATGGCGAGCGCAGCGTGGCCGTGGGCGTGCTCGACATGGCGCTGTGGGACGCGGCGGCGAAGCTCGCCGGCCTGCCGCTGTGGAAGCTGCTGGCCGAGCGCTACAACCAGGGCCGGGCGGACGAGAGCGCCTGGATCTACGCCGCCGGCGGCTACTACGCCCCCGGCAAGGACGTGGAGGCGCTGGTCGAGGAGATGAAGCGCTACCTCGGCCTCGGCTACACGGTGGTGAAGATGAAGATCGGCGGCAGCCCGGGCATGCCGTTGCGCGAGGCGCTGCTGCTCGACCTCCAGCGCATCGAGGCGGTGCTCAAGCTGCTCGACGGCGCGGGGCACCGGCTCTGCGTGGACGTGAACGGGCGCTTCGGCCTGCACGCGGCGCTCAGCTACGCCGGCGCGATCCAGGGCTTCGGCCTGCGCTGGTACGAGGAGCCGCTCGACCCGCTGGACTACGCCACCCACGCCACGCTGGCCGAGCACTACGCCCCGCCCATCGCCACCGGCGAGAACCTCTTCTCCATGCAGGACGCGCGCAACCTGATCCGCCATGGCGGGCTGCGCCCGGACCGCGACGTGCTGCAGTTCGACCCCGCGCTCTCCTACGGGCTGGTGGAATATCTTCGCACCCTGGCGATGCTGCGCGAGCACGGCTGGTCGCCCCGCCGCTGCGTGCCGCATGGCGGGCACCAGTTCGCGCTGAACATCGCCGTCGGCCTCGGGCTCGGCGGGAACGAGAGCTACCCGGAGGTCTTCGCCCCCTTCGGCGGCTTCGCGGACAGCACGCCCGTGGAGAACGGGCGCATCCGCATGCCCGACATCCCGGGCATCGGCTTCGAGGCGAAGAACGATCTCTGGTCGGTGCTGAAGGCGCTGTAGGCCTTCAGCTCACGTCCATCTGCAGCCCCTCGCGCCGGATCACCTCGCGCCACTTCGCGATCTCGGCCTGCACGAAGCGCGCGAAATCCTCCGGGCTGCCGGGCATGGGCACGCCGCCCATCTGGGCGAAGCGCGCGCGCGTCTCCTCCATGGCGAGCAGCGCGTTGATCTCGGCGTTCAGCAGGCGCAGCGCGCCGGCGGGAATCCCGGCCGCGGCGAACATGCCGAACCAGGTGTTCACCTCGTAGTTCGCCAGCTCCGGCATCGTCTCGCGCATCGGCGGCAGCTCGGGCATCTGGGCGTTGCGGTCGGCGCTCGTCACGGCCAGCGCGCGCACCTGGCCGGCGCGGATCTGCTGCACCGAGGTGGTGAGGTTGTCGAAGCTGAACTGCACATTGCCCGCGATCAGGTCCTGCATCAGCGGCCCTGCGCCGCGATAGGGCACATGGGTGGCCTGGGTGCCGGTGAGCTGGGTGAACCACACCCCCGAGAGATGCGGCGACTGCCCCACCCCCGAACTGCCATAGGCCAGCCGCCCGGGGTTCTGCTTCAGATGCGCCACGAACTCCGGCACGGTCCGCGCCGGCACGCTCGGGTGCAGCAGAAGCACATTGGGCCCGCGGATCATGTTGCCCACGGGCTGCAGGCTCTCGGGCCGGTATTGCAGGTTGCGGAACAGGGAATAGGCGATGCTCTGCGGGCCGATATTGCCCGAGAGCAGCGTGTGGCCATCGGCCGGGGCGCGGATCACCTCCATGGTGCCGATGGTGCCGCCGCCGCCCGAGCGGTTGTCCACCACCACGTTGACGCCGAGCCGCGCCTGCAGGTGCTGGGCGAGGAGGCGCGCCATGATGTCCGTCGTGCCGGCCGGGGCGGCGGGCACCACGATGCGCATGGGCTGGCTGGGCCGCCACTCCCCCTGGGCGGGGGAGGGCTGGGCGAGGGCGGGGGCGGCGAGCAACGCGCCCGGCAGGGCGAGGGCGGTGCGGCGGTAGAGGGCCATGGCGTGTTCCTCCGGTTCTTCCTTTCCGGGCAGCATCGCGCCGAAACGCGCGCCGCGAAAGCCCGGAGGCGGCTTGCCCCTGCGGCCCGCCCATGCTGCCCTGCCGGGACGGACATCTTCGGGCGGAGCCAGCCGACATGCCGGACACCGGCCTCACCAACAGCGCCATCATCAACGCCTACATGGAGCGCACGCCGGGCAGCGGGGCGCTGCACCGAAAGGCGCTGGAGAGCCTGCCCTCGGGCATCGCGCACGACAGCCGCTGGCTGAAGCCCTGGCCGCTCTACTGCGAGCGCGGCGAGGGCGCGCACAAGTGGGACGTGGACGGCAACCGCCTGGTGGATCTGTTCGGCGGCCATGGCTCGCACCTCTTGGGCCACTGCCCGCCCGCGGTGGTCGAGGCGACGGTCGCGCAGATGCGTAAGGGCAGCCAGTTCGGCGCCGGCCATCCGCTGGAGGTGGAGTGGGCGCACCTCATCCAGGAGCTGGTGCCCTGCGCCGAGCGGGTGCGCTTCACCGCCTCCGGCACCGAGGCGACGCACATGGCCATCCGCCTCGCCCGCGCCTTCACCGGGCGGCGCAAGATCCTGCGCTTCCACCGTCACTATCACGGCTGGCACGACGCCATGGCCTTCGGGGTGGACAACCACTTCGACGGCACGCCCACTCCTGGCGTGCCCGAGGCGGTGGCCGAGGGGGTGCGCCTGCTGCCGCCCAACGACATCGCGGCCGTGGCCGCCCTGTTCGAGAGCGACCCGGACTTCGCCGCGGTGATCCTCGAGCCCATCGGCGCCACCACCGGCCTCGTCCCCATCCCGGGCGACTTCCTGCGCGCGCTGCGCGAGCTGACGCGGGCACATGGCGTGCTGCTCATCATGGACGAGGTGGTGACGGGCTTCCGCCTCGCCCCCGGCGGCGCGCAGGAGGCGCGCGGCGTGACGGCCGACCTCTGCACCCTGGCGAAGATCGTGGCGGGCGGCATGCCCGGCGGCGCCGTGGCCAGCCGCGCGGACATCCTGGAGGCGCTCGACTTCGAGATCACCGCCCGCAAGGGCCGCGAGAAGATCAAGCACCCGGGCACCTACAACGCCAACCCGGTCTCGGCCGCGGCGGGCATCGCCATGCTCAAGGCGGTGCGCGACGAGGACGCCTGCGGCCGCGCCAACCGCGCCGGCGCGGCGATGCGCGCGGCGCTGAACGCGGTGCTGGCCGAGGAGCGCCTGCCCTGGGCCGTCTATGGCGAGTTCAGCTTCTTCTTCCTCTACACCAACCCGCAGAACCTGCCGGTGGACCCGCTCTCCTTCGACGCCTTCGCCCTGCCGCCGGAAGCCTTCGCGCCCGATCCGCGCAAGTCGCTGCAGCAGAAGCTGCATCTGGGCATGATCGTGAACGGGGTGGACCCGATGGGCCATCGCGGCGGCATCCTCTCCGCCGCGCACGACGAGGCGAGCATCGCCGCCACCGCCGAGGCGCTGCGCGCCACGATCCGGGCGCTGAAGGCCGAGGGCGAGATCTGACCGCGCGCTACTGCAGGCGGATGTTGCGGGCGCGAATCACCTCGCGCCACTTCGCGTTCTCGGCGGCGAAATAGGCCGGCCACTCCTCCGGCGTGCCCACGGTCGGGACCACGGCGAGGGCGGCGAGGCGCTCGCGCGTCTCGGGCGCTTCCATCGCGGCGCGGGCCAGCGCGTGCATGCGCCGCACGATGGCCTCCGGCAGCCCGGCCGGCGCCTGGAGGGCGATGTGCTCCGTCACCAGCACGCCAGGGAAACCCTGCTCGGCGAAGGTCGGCGCATCGGGCATCAGCGGGCTGCGCTCGGCCGAGGCCACGCCGAGCGCGCGCAGCGCGCCCGCGCGCACATGCGGCAGCACGCCGGAGGCCGCCTGGAACACCATCGGCGTCTCGTTCGCCAGCACGGCCTGCACGGCCGGCCCGCCGCCGCGATAGCCGATGTCGGGGATCTCGAGGCCGGCCTCGCGCAGGAAGAGTTCGGTGGCGAGGTGGGTGGAGGAGCCGGCGCCGGAGTTCGCGTAGGTGAGCCGATGCCCGGGCGCGCGCGCCATGGCCACGAACTCGGCCAGGGTGCGGGCGGGGAAGGCCGCGTTCACCACCATGACGATGGGCATCGAGGCGAGCAGGCCGAGCCCCGTGAAGTCCCGCTCGTTGTCGTAGGGCAGCGCCATCAGGTGCGGGGCCATCGCGTAGGTGCTGACGGTGCTGACGAGGAAGGTGTAGCCGTCCGGCCGCGCCCGCGCGACCGACTGGAAGCCGATGGTGCCGTTGGCGCCCGTGCGGTTGTCCACCACGAAGCTGCGCCCCGTGTCCTGCGAGAGTCGCTGGGCCAGGATGCGGGCCACGGCGTCGGTGCTGCCGCCCGCCGCCCAGGGAACGACGAGGGTGACGGCGCGCGCCGGCCAGTCCTGCTGCGCGAGGGCGGGGGCGGCGGCGAGGGAGAGGCCGGCCGCGCCCAGGCTGCGGCGGGTGATGGTCATCTTCGCTTCCTCCATGCGGTGTGGTTCAGAGACGCCAGGCAATGCTTTCGGGCGGGGCGGCGGTGGGATCGGTCTCGATCATCTGGCCATTCATCACCGACTGGCCGGTGAAGGCCAGGATGAAGCCCCAGTGCGAGACGACGAGGGTGTGCGCCCAGTCGTCCAGCGCGGCCATCTCGGCGCGGAACAGGGCGGCGCGGGCCAGCACCTGCTCCTCCGGCTCCTCGACGGCGGGCCACCACACCTCCTCGATGGCGTGGAAGCCGACATCCGGCCAGTCGCGCCGGAGATGGCTGACCGGCGTGCCGATGTCGCAGGAGAAGGCGTAGCGCTCGCGCACCGTAGGGGTCACGGTCAGCGGCAGGCCCAGCGCGCGCGCCACCGGCGCGGCGGTCTGCAGCGCGCGGGTGTAGGGCGAGACGATGATGCGCCGGATGTCGCGCCCGCGCAGCGCCATGGCCGCCGCCTCCGCCTGCCGGTGGCCGAGCGGGGTGAGCCTGGGGTCGATGATGCCCGGATCCTTCCGCGTCTGCGTGAACAGCAGGTTGAACTCGCTCTGGCCGTGGCGGAGGAAGATCATCTGCGGAAGGATCCTGCGGCGGTGCGGCCCCGTGTGCCGCGCGCGCGGCGGCCGGGCAAGACCGCCTCGGACATTGCGGAGACGCCACATACCGCTTACATGCGCGAATGACCGGAGGGCGCGATGCAGGGCGGTTTCCCGATTGATCTGATCCTCTTCGCCATGGTGGCGGCGTTCCTGGTGCTGCGCCTGCGCAGCGTTCTTGGCCAACGCACCGGCTTCGCACGGCCGCCGCACCCCCAAAACGCGGCGGAAGACCCAGCCGCACGCCTCGACGAAGGTATTAGA
>JBKBSR010000203.1:0-5958 GCA_046291055.1 Roseococcus sp. | reverse complement strand
AACCCCCCCCCCCCCCCCTCCTCCCCCCTCCCCCCCCGTCTCCGCCTCCGCCCCCCCCTTCCCCCCCCCCCCGCTGGGCGCGGCGCTGACCGAGCCCATCGGCCTGCTCGCGGGCCTCGCCGACCCGCTGCGCCGGCTCGCGCTCAGCGAGGCGCAGCGCCGCGCCGAGGAGGAGCGGCTGGAGCGCCTGCTGGCCGATGCGGATGCGGAGCTGGCGCGCGCGCGCCGCGCCTGCCCCGCCGCGCGCCCCGCCTCGGACTCGCCCTTCGCCGCGCCCACCCAGGGCTGCGTCGCCCCGGCCCCCGCCCCGGTCGAGCAGCATCCGCGCTACGACAGCGTGCGACGCAAGCTCTGCGGCCGCATCGTCTTCGAGGGGCCCGAGGCCTGCGTGCCGGACGAGACGCGCCGCGCCATGCGCCGCCTGCTCGAGGGGGTGCGCGAGCAGCAGGAGCGCGGGAACATCGTCTTCTCCGAGGCCGCGGCCCGCGCGGCGCGCGGCAGCGGCGGCTATTCCCCGCATGTGCTGCGGCCCGAGGATTTCCGCCGCATCGCCGCCGGCGCGCGCTTCGAGGATGTCTATGAGGGCGGCATGGAGGATCGCGCGATGGCCGACATCGCCCGGCGCGTGAACGAGGCGCGCGCGGCCGCGCGCCGGCCATAGGCGGCCGCCGCTACAGCCCCGCCTGATCGAGCCTGAGGATCGCGCGCGCCAGGGTCTGCGCCCGAGGCACCAGGCTCGCGACCTCCAGATACTCCTCCGGGCTGTGCGCGAGCCCGCCCACCGGCCCCACGGCGCAGAGGGTGGGCGCCCCCTGCTGGGCGGTGAAGCCCGAATCCGCGCAGCCGCCGCTGAACTCGCCCTCGACGGAGAGCCCCGCATCGGCCGCCGCCGCCTGGTAGAGGCCGAACAGCCGCTTCGCCGCCGCATCCTGCGTCAGCGGGTTGAACTCGCCCTTGATCGTCAGCCGCGCCCGCGTGCCGGGGATGGCGCTGCGCGCCACGATCTCCTGGATCTTCGCCATCACCTCCTCGCGGTCGGCGGGGTTCACGTAGCGCAGGTCGATCTGCCCCTGGGCGTGCGGGGCCACCGTGTTCACGCTCTGCCCGCCGGAGACGAGGCCCACGTTCAGCGTGATGCCGCGCTCGAGGTCGGTCAGCGCGTGGATGGCGATGATCTTGTGCGCGAGCTCGCCGATCGCGGAGATGCCGGCCTGGAAATTGCCGCCCGAGTGGCTCGCCTTGCCCTCGATGTCCATCACCATGAACACGCCGCCCTTGCGGCCGGTGACGACATTGCCCTTGGGCCGGCCGGGCTCGGAGTTGAACACCACGCGCGCGCCGCGGGCCTCCTCCTCGATCACGGCGCGTCCCTCGGGGCTGCCGATCTCCTCGTCGCCGGTGAAGAGGCCGACCAGCGGCCCCGGCGCGCCGCCGAACTTGGCGAAGGCGGCGAGGACGAACATGTTCATCACGAGGCCCGCCTTCATGTCGGCCACCCCCGGGCCATAGGCGCGCCCGCCCTCGATGCGGAAGGGCCGGCGCGCGGGCTCGCCCTTGGGGAAGACCGTGTCGCGGTGGCCCATCAGCACGATGTTGGCGGCCCGGTTGCCGCGTGCGGGCGCGCCCGCCTCATGCGGCAGGATGGCGCGCAGGCAGTCGCCGAAGCGCTCGCCCTTCACCGTCTCGACGACGAGGCCGTGGCTCTCGCAGAAGGCCTTGATCTGCGCGCCCACCGCGTCCACGCCCTCCTTGTCGTAGCTGCCGCCATCGGTGTTCACCATGCGCTCCAGCGCGGCGAGCATCGCGCCCTCCTGCGTGGCGAGCCAGGCGGTGATCTTCGCTTCGGCGCTCTCGGTGGTCATGCCTCTGCCCCTTCCTTCCTCGCAACCGGGCCGCAGGCCAGCACGCGCCAGGGCGGCCCGCAAGCCGGGGCGCTCAGCCCCGGCCCCGATAGGGCGGCACGCCCTGGTCGGGGATCCACACGCCCTCGGGCGGCGCGCCCGTGGCGTAGAACACGTCGATCGGAATCCCCCCCCGCGGATACCAGTAGCCGCCGATGCGCAGCCAGACGGGATCGAGCAGCGCGATCAGGCGCTTGGCGATCTCCACCGTGCAGGCCTCGTGGAAGGCGCCGTGGTTGCGGAAGCTGCCGAGGAAGAGCTTGAGGCTCTTGCTCTCCACCAGGAAGTCCCGCGGCACGTAATCGATCACGAGATGCGCGAAATCCGGCTGGCCCGTCAGCGGGCAGAGCGAGGTGAACTCCGGCGCGACGAAACGCACGCAATAGGCCGTGCCGGGATGCGGGTTGGGCACCCGCTCCAGCACCGCCTCGTCGGGGCTGGCGGGCAGCCGCGCGGCCTGGCCGAGCAGCGTGAGGCCCGTGGTGTCGGTGGTGGCGGTCATGTCGGCCTCGCCCAGTCGGCTTCGATCAGCGCCGCCTCCTGCTCGAGGCGGCCTTCGGTGATGGCGCGGCGCAGCCGCCGCATCAGGGCCTGGAAATAGTGCAGGTTGTGCCAGGTGAGCAGCATGGGCCCCAGCATCTCCTCGCATTTCAGCAGGTGATGGATGTAGGCGCGGCCGTGGTTGCGGCAGGCGGGGCAGTCGCAGGCGGGGTCGAGGGGGCGCATGTCCTCGGCGTGCCGCGCGTTGCGCAGGTTCAGCGGCCCGCGCGAGGTGTAGGCGCGCCCCATGCGGCCCGAGCGCGTGGGGATCACGCAGTCGAACATGTCGATGCCGCGCCGCACCGCGCCCAGGATGTCGGCGGGCATGCCCACGCCCATCAGGTAGCGCGGATGGGTTTCGGGCAGCAGCGGCACCGTCACGTCCAGCGTGGCGAACATCGCCTCCTGCCCCTCGCCCACCGCCAGCCCGCCCACCGCATAGCCCTCGAAGCCGATCCCCGTCAGCGCCGCCACGCTCTCGGCGCGCAGGTCGGGGTAGGTGCTGCCCTGCACGATGCCGAACAGCCCATGCCCCTCGCGCGGGACGAAGGCGGCGCGGCAGCGCGCGGCCCAGCGCATGGAGAGCCGCATGGAGGCGGCCGCCTGCTCATGCGTGGCGGGGAAGGGCGTGCACTCGTCGAAGCACATGGTCACGTCCGCGCCCAGCAGTCGCTGGATCTCCACGCTGCGCTCGGGGGTGAGGCGGTGCTTCGCGCCGTCCACATGCGAGCGGAAAGTGACGCCGTCCTCGTCCATCTCGCGCAGCCCGGCGAGCGACATGACCTGGAAACCGCCGGAATCCGTGAGGATGGGCCCGCGCCAGTCCATCAGCCGGTGCAGCCCGCCCAGCCGCGCCACGCGCTCCGCCCCCGGGCGCAGCATCAGGTGATAGGTGTTGCCCAGCACCATGCGCGCGCCGGTGCTGCGCACCGCCTCCGCGGTCATGGCCTTCACCGTGCCCGCCGTGCCCACGGGCATGAACACGGGCGTCTCCACCTCGCCATGGGCGGTGTGCAGCACCCCCGCCCGCGCGCGCCCGTCGCGCGCCGTCTCGAGCCAGCGCAGCGTCATGCCGCGAGGTCCTGGTCCTGGCGGAACAGCAGCGAGGCGTCGCCGTAGGAGTAGAAGCGATAGCCCTGGGCGACGGCGTGGGCATAGGCGCGGCGCATGCGCCGGGTGCCGGCGAAGGCGGAAACGAGCATCAGCAGGGTGGATTTCGGCAGGTGGAAGTTGGTGAGCAGCAGATCGGCCGCGCGGAAGCGGAAGCCCGGAAGGATGTAGAGCTCCGTCAGGCCGCGGAAGGGCGGGATGGGCGCGCGGGGATCCTCAACCCCCTGCGCCGCCGTCTCCAGCAGGCGCAGCGCGGTCGTGCCGCAGGCGAGCACGCGCCGCCCCTCGGCGCGGGCGCGGTTGATGACGGCGGCCGCCTCGGGCGTCAGTTCGCACCATTCGCTGTGCAGCCGGTGCCGGCGCGGATCGCCCTCGCGCACGGGCAGGAAGGTGCCCGCGCCCACATGCAGGGTGACGGTGGCGCGCCGCACCCCGCGCGCGGCCAGCGCGTCCAGCAGCGCGGGCGTGAAGTGCAGGCTGGCCGTGGGCGCGGCCACCGCGCCGGGCCGTGCGGCGAAGATGGTCTGGTAGTCGGCGCGGTCCTCGGCGCGGGGGCCGGACTCGCGATAGATGTAGGGGGGCAGCGGCACCTCGCCCGCGCGCTCCAGCGCCGCCTCCAGCGCCGCCGGATCGGCGCCGAAATCGAGGCGCGCCGCGCCGCCCTCGGGCTTCTCGACGACGCGGGCCACCAGCTCCGCCCCCTCGATTGCGATCTCGTCGCCCGCGCGCAGGCGCCGCGCGTTGCGCACCAGCGCATGCCAGGTGCCGTCGCCCTCGGCGCGGTTGAGCATGATCTCCACCGCCGCCCCCTCGCCCGCCGCCCCGCCGAAGGCCGAGGCGCGGGGCAGGCGCCGGCCGCGCAGCCGGGCGGGGATCACGCGCGTGTCGTTCACCACCATCACGTCCCCGGGTTCGAGCAGCGCGGGCAGGTCGCGCACGCCGCGATCCTCCAGCGCCGCGCCGCGCACCACCAGCATCCGCGCCGCGTCGCGCGGGCGGATGGGCGCCTGGGCGATCAGCGCCTCGGGCAGGGCGTAGTCGAAATCCTCGGTGGAGAGGGACATGGCGCGGGGCCGGTAGCGCGCCCCCGGGGCGGGCGCAACATCGCGCCCCGGGGCGGTTGCGGCCGCGCCCGGCTGCGTGGATGCTGCCTCGCGCACCAGGGGAGCCCGCCATGACCGCCTCCGCCCGCTCCGCGGGCCTGCTCATCGCCTGCGCCGTTCTGGCCGCCGCGCTCGCCATGGGGCTCAGGCAGAGCTTCGGCCTCTTCCTCGCGCCGATGACGGGCGATCTCGGCTGGTCGGCCTCGGGCTTCGCGCTGGCCATCGCGCTGCAGGTGCTGGTGAACGGCGTCGCGCAGCCGCTCTGCGGCCAGGTGGCGGACCGCATCGGGGGGCGGCGCGTGATCGTGGCGGGCACGCTGCTCTACGCGCTCGGCATCCTCGGCATGGCGCTCTCCGCGAGCCTGTTCTGGTTCGCCTTCTTCGCCGGCGTGGTGATGGGGGTGGCCGTCTCGGCCGCCGGCATGCCGGTGATCATCGCGAGCCTGACGCGGCTGCTGCCGGAGGAGAAGCGCGGCCGCGCGGTGGGGCTCGGCACCGCGGGGTCGAGCTTCGGGCAGTTCATGGTGGTGCCGCTCGCTCAGGCGGGCATCTCGCTCGCCGGCTGGCAGGGGGCGCTGTTCCTCATGGCCGGGGCGGCGCTGCTCATGGCCCCCCTCGCGCTGCCCCTGAACGACCGGCCCGCATCCGCCGCGGCCGGGGTGGCGGAGGAGACGGCGCGCGCCGCGCTGGCCCGCGCCTTCCGCAGCCCCTCCTTCTGGTGCCTGTTCTTCGGCTTCTTCGTCTGCGGCCTGCATGTGAGCTTCCTCTCCGTCCACCTGCCCGGCTTCGTCGCCACCTGCCACCTGCCCGCGAGCGTGGGGGCGGCGGCCATCGCGCTGATCGGGCTGTTCAACATCCTGGGCTCGCTGGTTTCGGGAGAGCTCGCGCAGCGCTGGCGGCGGCGGGAGCTGCTGGTCGCGATCTACGCGCTGCGCGGCGTGCTGATGGCGGGCTTTCTGATGGCGGAGAAGAGCGCGGGCAGCGTGCTGGCGTTCTCGGCGCTCATGGGCATCCTCTGGCTGTCCACCGTGCCGCCGACGGTGGCGCTGGTGGCGCGCAACTTCGGCACGCGCTGGCTCGCCACCATCTTCGGGCTGGTGTTCCTGGGCCACCAGGTGGGCGGCTTCACGGGCGCCTTCCTGGGCGGCGTGATCTTCGACGCCACCGGCAGCTACGACCTGATGTGGAGCCTCTCCATCGCCGCCGCCGCCTTCGCCGCGCTGGTGCACCTGCCGGTGCGCGACCCCTCGCCCCTGGCGGCGCCCGCCGCAGCCGCTGCAAGGGGCTGAGACAGGAGAGACAGG
>JBKBSR010000202.1:0-5978 GCA_046291055.1 Roseococcus sp. | reverse complement strand
CTGGCGCAGCACCGCATCGGCGCGGTGCTGGTGGTGGAGGGGGATGGCACGGTGCTCGGCATCGTCAGCGAGCGCGACATCGTCCGCGCCCTGGCCGGGATGGGCGAGGCGGTGATGCGCATGACCGCCGGCCAGCTCATGACGCGGGTGCTCTTCACCGTCACCCCCGCCAGCCTGGTGCAGGACGCGCTGCAGCTCATGACCGACCGCCGCGTGCGCCACCTGCCCGTGCTGAACCCGGACGGAACGCTGGCCGGCATGGTCTCCATCGGCGACCTGGTGAAGGCCCGCATCGCCGAGGCCGAGCAGGAGGCCGAGGAGCTGAAGGCCTACGTCGCCACGGCGGGCTGAGGCAGGCCTATCCCCGCACCTGCCCCGTGCCGATCACCCGGTAGCGGAAGGTGCAGAGCTGTTCGAGCCCCACCGGCCCCCGCGCGTGCAGCCGGCCGGTGGCGATGCCGATTTCCGCCCCGAAGCCGAACTCGCCCCCGTCGCAGAACTGGGTGCTGGCGTTCCACATGCCCACCGCCGAGTCGAGACCGGCGAGGAAGGCCTCGGCCGCCGCCGCATCCTCGGTGATGATGGCCTCGGTGTGCTCGCTGCCGTAGCGGCGGATGTGCGCGAGCGCCGCCTCCACCCCGTCCACCACCGCGATGTTCAGCACCGCGTCCAGCCATTCCGTGGCGAAATCCTGCTCGGTGGCGGCGGGAAGCTCCGGGCAGATGGCGCGGGCGCGCGCGTCGGCGCGGAAGGCGCAGCCCTTCGCCGCCAGATCCTGCACAAGCAGGGGCAGCAAGGCGGGGGCGATGGCGGCGTCGATCAGCAGCGTCTCGGTCGCGCCGCAGATGCCTGTGCGCCGCAGCTTCGCGTCCAGCAGCACGCGCCGCGCCATGCCGAACTCCGCCGCCGCATGGATGTAGGTGTGGCAGAGCCCCTCGGCATGGGCAAGCACGGGCACCCGCGCCTCTTCCAGCACCCGCGTCACCAGCCCCTTGCCGCCGCGCGGGATGATCAGGTCGATCAGCCCCGCCGCGCGCAGCATGGCGCCGACGAAGGCGCGATCCTGGGTGGGGGCGAGCTGGATGGCGGCCTCGGGCAGCCCGGCCTCGGCCAGGCCGGCGCGCAGGCAGGCGGCGATGAGCTGGGCCGAGCGCGCGCCCTCGCTGCCGCCGCGCAGGATCACGGCGCTGCCCGCCTTGAGGCAGAGGGCGCCCGCATCGGCCGTCACGTTCGGCCGGCTCTCGAAGATCATGCCGATCACGCCGAGCGGCTGCGCCACCCGCTGGATCAGCAGCCCGTTGGGCCGGGTCCATTCGCTGAGCAGCCGACCCACCGGGTCCGGCAGGGCGGCGATGTCCTCCAGCCCCCGGGCCATGGCCTCCACCCGGGCGGGGGTGAGGGTCAGCCTGTCGCGGAAGGCGGGCGTCAGCCCCTTGGCGGCGGCGAGGTCGGCCGCGTTGGCGGCGAGGATCTCCGCCTCGCGCCCGCGCAGCCGGGCGGCGGCGGCGCGCAGGGCGGCATCCTTCGCCGCCCGCGGGGCGCGCGCCAGCGCCCGGGCGGCCTCCCGCGCGGCGCGGGCGGCCTGCTCCAGCAGGCGGGCGGTGTCGTCGGCGATCACGTTCACGGCGGGTTTCCTTGATGCGGCGGCGCGCGGGGCGTCATGCGCCGTCCAGCCGGCGCAGCCGCGGCCGCGCCTCGGGGGTGAGGGCCACGCGGTCGCCCACACGCAGCCGGGGGTCGGCCTCGATCAGCAGCGCGAGGTCGCGCCCTGTGCGCTCCAGCCGCACCAGCACCTCGAGCGCCAGCGGGCCAGCGCCCGCATCCGGGCCGGCGGCGACGCGCAGGAGCTGCGCGGCGAGGCGCTCCCGCGCCGGATCGGGCGGGGGCAGCGGCCGCAGCGCCAGCACCCGGGCGGTTTCCGGCGCAGGCGCGGCCGTCGCCGGGGCAGGCGATTCGGCCAGGCTCTCGCCCGGCGGCGCGGACGGGGCGCAGGCCAGCAGAAGAGCCGGCGAGAGGAGCAGCAGGGCGCGCATCCACCAAATCCTAAGGCAAAGCCGCCACACCCCCAAGCGGCGCGGCCGCAATTCGGCCGAGTTCGCTTGCTTTGACGCCATGGCCGGGCCTAGGGTGCGCCGAAGCGGCCCCCCGGCAGGCCGGGGTGTCGTTGTTGCCGTTCGCGGCCGAGGCCATGGGGGTGGCCCAGGCCACGGCGCGGACCGGGCCCTCGAAGGGGCCGGCCCGGCGGCAAGCCAGGGGGAGTGTATCGGGGATGTTTCGTCTTCCCATCCCGCGCGCGCGCGGCCTCGCGCCGCTGCTCATGGCCGTGCTGGCGCTGGCGCTGCTCTCGGCCTGCGCCCAGGCGCCGCAGCGCGCTGCCGGCACGGCGCAGACGCGCAGCTACGCCCCGCCCGGCCCGCCGCACGATCCCTGGGGCCCCTGGATTCGCGAAGCATCGCGCCGCTTCGACGTGCCCGAGCGCTGGATCCGCGAGGTGATGCGCCAGGAATCCGGCGGCCGCGCCACCGCCACCTCGCCGGTGGGCGCGATGGGCCTGATGCAGGTGATGCCCGCCACCTACCGCGAGCTGCAGCGCCGCCACGATCTGGGCGACGACCCCTACCACCCCTACGACAACATCATGGCCGGCACCGCCTACATCCGGCAGATGTACGACCTCTACGGCTCGCCGGCCTTCCTCGCCGCCTACAACGCGGGCCCGCGCCGGCTGGAGGACTATCTCTACAACAACCGCGGCCTGCCGGCCGAGACGCGCAACTACGTGGCGCGCGTGGGCCCCGCCGTGATCCGCGCGAGCCCGGTGCGCCGCGCCCCGCCCGAGGTCTATGCGGCGGCGGAAATCCCGCTCAGCATCCCGCCCGGCCCGCGCCGGATGGACCGCGCCACCCAGCTCGCGCTCGCCGAGCAGCGCAGCATCCGCGAGCAGAACGCCCGCTTCGCCAGCCCCGCCCCGGCCGAACCCGCGCCCCCGCCGACGCGCCTCGCCGCCGCGCCCGCCCCGGCCGCGGGCGGCTCCATCCTGCGCGCCGGCGGGGTGGTGGCGATGGCGCCCATCCCCGACGGCTCCACGCCCGAGGGCGCGGCCCGGCTGGCCGAGGCGGCCGCGCGGGCGGAGGGCGCGGCCGCGCTCGCCGGCGGCGAGTTGCTGCCCGACGGGCGGATCATCGTGGCGCGCATGGACCCGATCCCCGACGGCTCCACGCCCGAGGGTGCGGCGCGGCTGGCGGAGGCGGAGGCCCGGGTCGCGGGCGGCGCGCCCCTCCCGCGCGACCCGGCCGGGATGTCCGAGCGGCGCGACCTCACCGGCCGGCCCGGCGAGCGCGACATCGCCGCCGCCCGGCTGGTCCCCCTCGCCCCGCCCCCGCTCGCGGCCCAGCCCGGCGGGCGCGGCCTCGGGATCATCGGCACGGCGCAGGCGGGCACCCTGCCGGCGGGCTTCCGCCCCGCCGCCGTCTCGGCGGGCGGAAACTGGGCCATCCAGGTGGGCGCCTTCGGCTCGCCCGAGCAGGCGCGGCAGGCGGCCCAGGCGGCGGCGACCGCCAGCGGCGGACGGGTGCAGGTGACGCCGGTGCAGGCCGGCCGCGCCACCCTGTTCCGCGCCCGCGTGGTGGGCCTGACGCAATCCGGCGCGCAGCAGGCCTGCCAGCGCACGCGCGGCCCCTGCAACGTGCTCGCGCCGGGAGCCCAGGGCTAGCGCGCCATCAACTACCGCCACGCCTTCCACGCCGGGAACTTCGCGGACTGCGTGAAGCACGCGCTGCTGGTGTGGCTGCTGCGCGCCCTGGCCCGCAAGCCCGCGCCCTTCCGCGTGCTCGACACCCATGCCGGCATCGGCCGCTACGACCTCGCGGGCCCCGAGGCCAGCCGCACCGGCGAGGCCGCGCGCGGCATCGCCCGGCTGATGGACATCGCCGAGGGGCCGCTCGCCGACTATGTCGCGCTGGTGCGCGCCGATGGCGGCTATCCCGGCTCGCCGACGCTGGCCGCCGCCCTGCTCCGCCCGCAGGACCGGCTGGTGCTGGTGGAACTCCACGAGGAGGACCACGCCCGGCTGCGCGCCCTGTTCCGCGGCGATCCGCGCGTCGCCGTCCACCGCCGCGACGCCTGGGAGGCGGTGCGCGCCCTCACTCCCTTCCCCGAGAAGCGCGGCCTGCTGCTGATCGACCCGCCCTTCGAGCAGCCCGGCGAATCCGAGCGCATGGCGGCCGCCATTGCCGAGGCGAACCGCCGCGCCCGCGGCCTGGTGCAGGCCGCCTGGTACCCGGTGAAGGGCCGGGCGCCGGTGCGCGCCTTCCACGCCGCGCTGCGCGAGTCCGGCGTGCGGGACATCCTGGCCGCGGAGCTGCACCTGCGCGAGCCGACGGATGCGGCGCGCCTCAACGGCTGCGGCCTGATCGTGGTGAACCCGCCCTTCGGCTTCGAGGCGGCGGCGGGCGAGATCCTGGCCGCGCTGCTCGAGCGCCTCTCGGAGGGCGAACCCGGCGCGGGCTGGGCGGTGACAAGGCTCGCCGATGAGTGACCTCGCGGTGCTCGGCGCCGGCGCCTGGGGCACGGCGCTGGCCATCCATGCGGCGCGGGCGGGGCGGCGCGTCACGCTCTGGGCGCGCGACCCCGCCCTGGCGGCGGAGATGGCCGCGGCGCGCGAGAACCGCCGCCGCCTGCCCGGCGCGCCCTTCCCGCCGGGCCTCGCCGTGACCGCGGCGGCGGAGGAGGCGCTGGCCGCGCCGCTCGCGCTGTTCGCCGTGCCCATGCAGCCGCTGCGCGCCGTGCTGGCCGCCCTTCCCGCCGCCCTGCCGCCCGTGATCCTCGCCTGCAAGGGGCTGGAGGCCGACACGGCCCTCCTGCCGCTGGAGGTGCTGGCCGAGGCGCGGCCGGGCCTGCCCGCCGGGGTGCTCTCCGGCCCCAATTTCGCGCATGAGGTGGCGGCCGGGCTGCCGGCGGCCAGCGTGGTGGCGAGCGCCGACGCCGCCCTCTGCGCCGCCGCGCAATCCCTGCTCTCCGGCCCCGCTTTGCGCCTCTACGCGAGCGAGGATGCGGTGGGCGTGCAGCTCGGCGGCGCGGCGAAGAATGTGCTGGCCATCGCCGCCGGTGTGGCGATGGGCGCGGGGCTGGGCGAGAACGCCCGCGCCGCGCTGGTCACGCGCGGGCTGGCGGAGCTTTCGCGCCTCGTGGTCGGGCTGGGCGGGCGGGCGGAGACGGCGGCCGGGCTCTCGGGCCTCGGCGATCTGCTGCTGACGGCGACGGGGCCGGGCAGCCGCAACACCTCGCTCGGCCTCGCCCTCGGCCGGGGGGAGCGGCTCGCCGACATCCTGGCCGGCCGCAGCGCGGTGACCGAGGGCGTGACCACCGCCGCGCCGCTGCTGCGCCGGGCGGCGGCGGCGGGGGTGGAGCTGCCCGTCTGCGCCGCCGTCGCCGCGCTGCTGGAGGGGCGGCTCGACGTGCCCGGCGCGGTGCGGGCGCTGCTGGAGCGGCCGCTCCGGCGCGAGTGATCAGCCCGCCTCGGCCGCGGCCAGCCTCTCGCGCAGGGCGTGCCAGCGCGGATCCACCGCGCCGCCGGTGGATTCCCAGCCCGAGAGCTCCAGCCGCGCGCGGATGAGGTTGCCCGCGGCCAGCGCCGCCTCGGTGCGGAGCACCCGGCTCTCCCAGTGCGTGACGGTGCTGCGCGTCAACTCGTCCACCAGGCGCAGCCGGGCGGCGGGATCCTCCTCGCCCTCCAGATACTGCGCGGCGATCTCGGGCGCGGGGCCGGCCTCCCAGGCGCGGGCGAGGGCGGCGCGGTCGGGCGCGGGGGCGGCGAGGCGCTCGGCCGGCGCCTCCTCGGCGGCGGCTTCGGCCGCCAGCCGTGCGGCGGCCTCGGCGTCGCCCTTGGCTTCGGCCAGCCGGCGCAGCCCCTCGAGGCCGAGGGGGCGCGCCTCCGGCAGCGCAGCCAGGGCCTCATAGGCGCGGGTGGCGGCGGCCTC
>JBKBSR010000201.1:0-5995 GCA_046291055.1 Roseococcus sp. | reverse complement strand
TGCCGCAGGTGGCGAGGAGCAGCAGGACAGGCAGGGCGACGGCGCGCATGTCCCATCCTATCGCGCACGCCGCCGCGGTGGCGAGCGGCTGGATGGCGGCGTGGAAACCGCGCATGTGCCGTCGCCGCATGTCGCCGCTCGCCACCGCCCGTCGCCTCGTCGTGAAGATCGGCTCCGCCCTGCTCGTCGAGGAGAGCAGCGCGAGCCCGCGCGCCGCCTGGCTCGCCACCGTGGCGGCCGACATCGCGGCGCTGCGCGCGCGCGGGGTGGAGGTGATCGTCGTCTCCTCGGGCGCGGTCGCGCTCGCCCGGCGCGCGCTCGGGCTGACGGGGCGCGCGCTGCGGCTGGAGCAGAAGCAGGCCGCCGCCGCGGTGGGGCAGATCCGCCTCGCCGGAGCCTGGGAGGCGGCGCTGGCTGCCGAGGGGCTGCGCGCGGCCCAGCTCCTGCTCACGCTGGAGGACAGCGAGGACCGCCGCCGCTACCTCAACGCCCGCGCCACGCTGGGCACCCTGCTGGAGCTGGGCTGCGTGCCGGTGATCAACGAGAACGACACGGTGGCCACCGCCGAAATCCGCTTCGGCGACAATGACCGCCTGGCCGCGCGCGTGGCCGAGATGGTGCAGGCCGATGCGCTGATCCTCTTCTCCGACATCGACGGGCTCTACACGGCCGATCCGCGCAAGGACCCCGCGGCGCGCCACCTGCCTCTGGTGGAGCGCGTGACCGACGAGATCATGGCCATGGGGGGCGAGCCGCCGCCCGGCTACTCCTCGGGCGGCATGCGCACCAAGCTGATCGCCGCGCGCATCGCCACCGGGGCGGGCTGCGCCATGGCCATCGCCAAGGGCTACACGGACCACCCGCTGCGCGCGCTGGAGCAGGGCGCGCGCTGCACCTGGTTCCTGCCGGCGCCCGAGGGGCGTAGCGCGCGCAAGCAATGGATCGCGGGCAGTCTCGCCCCGCTCGGCACCCTCACGGTGGATGCGGGGGCGGCGCGCGCGCTGCGCCGCGGCTCCTCGCTGCTGCCGGCCGGGGTGCGCGCCGTCAGCGGCGAGTTCTCGCGCGGGGATCCGCTCTCGGTGCGCGACGAGGCGGGGCGGGAGCTGGCGCGCGGCCTCTCGGCCTATGACGCGGCCGATGCGCGGCGCATCGCCGGCCACCGCAGCGACGAGATCGAGGCCATCCTCGGCTGGCGCGGGCGCGACGAGATCATCCACCGCGACGACCTCGCGCTGCTCGGGGAGTAGGCCATGTTCGACGCCTTGCTGATGGGCGTGGTGGAGGGGCTGACCGAGTTCCTCCCCATCTCCTCCACCGGGCACCTGATCCTGCTCGGCCATCTCATCGGCTTCGAGGGGCCGCCGGGCAAGGTGTTCGAGATCAGCATCCAGCTCGGCGCCATCATGGCCGTGATCGTCGCCTTCCGCGCGCGGCTGCTCGCGCTGGCGGGCGGCTTCTGGAAGCGCGGCACGCCCGAGTTCGTCTATGCGGCCAACATCGGCCTCGCCTTCCTGCCGGCCATGGCGATCGGCGCGACGCTGCACGGCCCCATCACGGCGCTGCTGTTCAACCCCTGGGTGGTGAGCGTGGCGCTGATCCTGGGGGGTGTCGCGATCATCCTGATCGAGCGGCGCGTCACCGCGCCCACCATGCGCAGCGTGGAGCAGATCAACCCCTTCGCCGCGGTGATCATCGGCTTCGGCCAGGCGCTGGCGATGATCCCGGGCACCTCCCGCTCGGGCGCCACCATCATCACCGCGCTGCTCTGCGGCGTGGACCGGCGCACGGCGGCGGAGTTCAGCTTCATCCTCGCCATCCCGACCATGCTGGCCGCCACCGTCTATTCGCTGTGGAAGGCGCGGGCGGCGCTCTCGCTGGACGGGCTGGCGCAGATCGGGGTGGGCTTCGCCGCGGCCTTCGTGGTGGCGCTGGTGACGGTGCGGCTCGTCATGGCCTTCATCGCGCGCATCGGCTTCACGCCCTTCGGCTGGTATCGGATCGTGCTGGGCGCCCTCATGCTCGTCGTGCTGGCGCTGGGGTGAGGGGTGTCACGGAACCGTCACTTTCTGGCCGCGCGACGCGCCTCTAGACCGGGCGGGGCCGTTGGCGAACAGAGAGGAACGCGCGTGCACATCTCCTTCGACACCCTGCCTTCCGGGGCCACCGTGATCACCCTCAAGGGCCGCATGGACGTGGCCGGAGCGGGCGCGATCGACGTGCGCTTCGCCGCTGTCGCCGCCGCCAACCGCGCCGTGATCGTGGACATGTCGGAGGTGGAGTACATCGCCTCCATGGGGCTGCGCACGCTGATCATGGCGGCCAAGTCCGCGGCATCGAAGCGCGGCAGGATCGTCATCGCCCGCCCCTCGGAGATGGTGGCCACGGTGATCGCCACCGCCGGCGTCGAGAGCTTGCTGCCCATGGTGGAGACGCTGGAGGAGGGCGAGGTCTTCGTCCTCGCCTGAGGGCCGCATGCGGCGCTTCGCCCTCGAGCTTCCGGCGGAGCTGCCGCGCGCCGCCGAACTCGCCGCCTTCCTGGAGCAGGCCTGCGCGGCGCTGGGGCTGGAGCGCGCGCGGCGCGACGCCATCCAGCTCTGCGCCGAGGAGATCTTCGTCAACATCGCCCTGCACGGGGCGACGCAGGGGCCGGTGCGGGTGGCCATCGCGCTGCAGGGCGACGCGGCGGCCCAGACGCTCATCCTCGAGGACGACGCGCCCGCCTTCGACCCCACCACTGTGGCGGAGCCCCCGCCCGCGGCCTCGCTGGAGGACGCGACGGTGGGCGGGCGCGGCCTTCTGCTGGTGCGGCGGTTCAGCGCGGCGCAGCGCCATGCCCGGGTGGGGGGGCGCAACCGGCTGCAGCTCGTCTTCGGGCCGGCGGCGCCGGGCGCCCGGGGAGGGGCCTAGCCTCGCCCGGGCCGGGAAGGCCGGAGGCATGGCGCGGGCAGGGCCGCCCCGCCGCGCGGGTCGGCCCGAGGCTGCGTCACGACTCCCGGATCTCGGAAAAAAAGAAGCCCGCCAACCCAGCGGATCGGCGGGCAAGTCATACAGGGAGGCTTCACGTCTGGGAGACGAAGGATCCGAAGACCCTACCGGCGCTCTCGCACCGGTCAACCAAGCTTACTCATTTCGCCGTCATGCGCATTTGCCCATTCTTCCGGCCAGTCATGCGCTGGAAGCGGGGCGCGGTTCAGGCTCCGTCAAGAACCCGGATTCGCCAGCTCCGCGACCAGGAAGTCGCGGAACACCGAGACGCGCTTGGAGGCGCGCATCTCCTCCGGATAGACGAAATAGGCGTTGATCTTCGGCGCCTTGAGTTCGGGCAGCACGGTCAGCAGCCCCTCCAGCTCGGGGCCGATGTAGTCCGGCAGGGCGGCGAGGCCGAGGCCCGACTGCACAGCCTTCAGCATGCCGGTCAGGCTGTTGATCTCCACCGCCCCGCGGCGCGCCTGGCCCGGCTTGCGTCCGATCTCGGCCAGCCAGTTGATGTCCTCCACGGGCGGGCGGTAGTCGCCCCAGACGATCAGCCGGTGCGCGTCCAGATCCTCGGCGCGCTGGGGGATGCCGTGCCGCTTCAGGTAGTCCGGGCTGCCCACCACCTTCCAGCCGAAGCTCGCCACATGGCGCTGGATCAGGTCGGGCTGGCGGGGGGCGTGCATGCGGATGGCCACATCCGCCTCGCGCATCGCAAGGTCGAGGTCGGCATCGTCGAGGATCACCGAGACGTTGATCTCGGGATACATCTCCAGGAAGCGGTGCAGCCGCGGCGCGAGCCAGGTGCTGCCGAAGCCCGTGGTGGTGGTGATCTTGAGCCGGCCCGCCGGCCGCTCCCGCCCCTCGGTCAGCAGCGCCTCGGTCATGGCGAGCTTGGCGAACACCTCGCGCACCGTGCGGTTCAGCGTCTCGCCCGCCTCGGTCAGGATCAGCCCGCGCGCATGGCGGTGGAAGAGCGGGACCGAGAGCGCCTCCTCCAGCGCCTGGATCTGCCGCGAGACGGCGGACTGGCTGAGCGCGAGCGTCTCCCCCGCATGGGTGAAGGAGCCCGCCTCGGCGACGGCGTGAAAGACCCGGAGCTTGTCCCAATCGAGCGGCATCATGCGGCTTCCTTCGCGGCCGCGTCCTGCGCGGCGAGGTATTTCTCGGCGTCGAGCGCGGCCATGCAGCCGGTGCCCGCGGCGGTGACGGCCTGGCGATAGACCTTGTCGGCCACATCCCCGGCGGCGAAGACGCCCTCCAGGCTGGTGCGCGTGCTTCCGGGCGCGACGACGAGGTAGCCCGCCTCGTCCATGGCGAGTTGGCCGCGGAACAGCGCGGTGGCCGGGTCATGGCCGATGGCGACGAAGACGCCCTCCACCGGCAGTTCCCGCCGCTCGCCGCTCCGCGCATCGCGCAGCAGCAGGGCCCGGGCCACCGGGCGCGGCGCCTCGGTGCCCAGCATCGCCTCCGTCACATGGTTCCACAGGATCGTCACGTTCGGTCGGGCGAAGAGGCGCTGCTGCAGGATGCGCTCGGCGCGCAGCGAGTCGCGGCGGTGCACCAGCGTCACGTGCCGGGCGAGGTTGGAGAGGTAGAGCGCCTCCTCCACCGCCGAGTTCCCGCCGCCGATCACCGCCACATCCTTGCCGCGGAAGAAGAACCCGTCGCAGGTGGCGCAGGCGGAGACGCCGAAGCCCGAGAGCTCCTTCTCGCCCGGCACGCCGAGCCAGCGCGCCTGGGCGCCGGTGGCGATGATCAGCGCCTCGGCCAGATACGCATCGCCGCTGTCGCACTCGGCGCGGAAGGGGCGGCGGGAGAGGTCCACCTTGGTCACGAGGTCGT
Source organism: Roseococcus sp. (assembly GCA_046291055.1). GTDB lineage: Bacteria > Pseudomonadota > Alphaproteobacteria > Acetobacterales > Acetobacteraceae > Roseococcus. Next base: position 1,177 of record JBKBSR010000201.1, on the reverse strand, counting down.
AGGCGATCCGCGCGCCCACATGCTCGGCCTGGGCGCGCATCTGCTCCATCAGCCAGGGGCCCTGCACCGCCTCGGCGAAGCCCGGATAGTTCTCGACATCCGTGGTGATGGTGAGCTGCCCGCCCGGCTGCATGCCGGCGATGACGACCGGCGCGAGCCCCGCGCGCGCGGCATAGATGGCCGCAGTATAGCCGGCGGGGCCCGCCCCGATGATGAGCAGGCGCTGGGTATGGGTAGCGGGCACCGGCGACTCCGATGGCTGATCCGTGCTGGGCGCATATCTGCCCATTCCGCCGCGCGTCACAAGCAGGCCGCTGGACATGTGGCGTTTCCGCAAGGATATTTCGCGCCATGGCGCCCGTGGGCAAGGAAACAACGCATTCCAGGTCGGTGGAGCTCGACGCCATGGATCTGCGGATCCTGGCCGAGCTGCAGGCCGATGGCCGCATCACCAATGTGGAGCTGGCGCAGCGCGTGGGCCTCTCCGCGCCCCCCTGCCTGCGCCGGGTACGGCGGCTGGAGGAGGCGGGGGTGATCCGCGGCTACCACGCCGAGCTCGACCCCGCCGCGCTCGATTTCGACGTGACCTTCTTCGCCATTGTCGGGCTGGAGAGCCAGAAGCAGGCGGTGCTGGACGCCTTCGAGGCCGAGGTGACCGCATGGCCCGAGGTGCGCGAGTGCCACATGATCCGCGGCGGCGGGGATTTCCTGCTGCGCCTCGTGGCGCGCGACACAGCGCACGAGAACGAGCTGACCGCCCGGCTGACCGGGGCGGCGACCGTGCTGCGGGTGCAGACGCTGCAGACCATCCGGACCGCCAAGAACGCGCCGGGCGTGCCGCTGTAGGGCCGCCGCGGCCTCACCGCCCCAGCGCGGCGATCTCCTTCTCCAGCGCAGCGATCTCGCTGCGCAGGCGCTGCAGATAGGCGTCGCGCTGGGCGATTTCCGCGCTGGTCTTGAGCTTCCAGTTGTGCGCGGTGGTGATGTCCTGCCGCTTACGGCGGACCAGTTCGCGCAGCTCCTCCCGCCGGGCGGCGCGATACTCGGCCTCCGGGTCATGCACGGTGGGCGGGGGAAGGGGATCGAGGCTCGCGCGGGGCGGAGCCTCCGGGAGGGGGGCGGGCTGGGGCGCGGGTTCCGGCGGCTCGGGCGCCCAGAGCGCGCCGCCCGCCGCCAC
>JBKBSR010000200.1:0-5997 GCA_046291055.1 Roseococcus sp. | reverse complement strand
GCAGGCGAGGCGCCGCTCGCGGCGGTGCTGCGTGCGGTACGGGTGCTGTGCGGCGCGGGAGGGGCGGGAGCTTTCGAGGGGCCGGCTGCGCGGGCGTGAGCGGGGCGGGGTGGATGCCGGCCTCGGCCCGGCCGCCGAGGGCGGGGCGCTGCCCGGCTCCGCAACGGCCCCGGACGCAGCTTGCCGCGTTGGGTAGCACCAACCCGGCGTGGGCGATACGTCCGGCGTCACCGCCGCCCGTATCACTCCTCGTCCGGCCCGTCCCCCTGCCCGACCGGCTGCAGAGCCAGGCCGTAGCCCTGCGCCCGCCACTCCGCGCCCAGCCTGTCGAGTTCGCGCGTCAACTCCTCGCGCGAGGCGAAGGGCGGGCTGTCGGGCCGCAGCATGCCGGCCTCGGCCAACCGCGTGCGAAGCTCCTCGAAGTCCAGCAGGGGGCGTGTCGTGAGGCCATGTTCGGCAGGCGGCGCGGCGGGATCGCGCAGCGGCGTCACCATCGCCTCGACGCACAGCCATTCCTGCACGCTCTCCAGCCCCATCAAGCGGAGCTGCGCGGCGATGTGCCGCTTGTGCTCCAGCCGTCGCCGCAGGATCACGACGCGCTGGCCGGGGCGCGCCACCAGGGCGTAGAAGTGCAGTGAGCTGCCCTCGGAGAACAAGAGGTCGGAGGCGCCGGCGTAGGCCGCCAACTGCTCGCGCAGCGGCAGCGTCTCCGGCCGCAGGATGCGCCAGCCCTGTGCGCGCAACACCTCCTCCATCCTGTCCTCGAGGATGAAGGAGCTCTGCCGCGCACCGAGGCCTGCGCGCGAGACGAAGAGCCGGTAGCCCCCCTGCTCCGGCGCCTCCCCGGTAATCAGGCGCTCATGCAGGAAGCGCCGGAAGGCAGGGTGGCCTGCCAGCAGCGGCCCTTCGTCCAGGGCCATCAACTGGTCGGGCACCAGCAGCCGCTCGACCCGCAGCGGCCTCTGCACGATGAGACGCGGCAGGGGAATGCCCAGGCATTCGAGCACATCGGCCTGCACCGATCCGGGGCGGAAGGGAACGGCGCGCCCCTGCGGCGCGTCAGCCTTCGGAGGATCGAGCGCGTGCCAGATCAGGCCCTGCACCCCCGGACCCGCCTGCGGCACGCCCCAGAGGCGCCCGATGCTCTCCGTGACGAAATGGCCCGGGTGCTGGTGCAGGGCGCCCGCATAGATCCAGGTTCCCGCTATGGGCTCAGCCTCGGGCCCGGGGGTTCGCCGGGGCGGGGGCACGGCGCGGCGCCGGTTGCTGAAATGGATGGCCGGGATCACACAGCGCCCCTCGGCGGTATGAACGCCCGCGTCGAACACCGAGCGGAAGCGGAAGCCCGGCCCGAAAGCTGCCATGAGCGACGCGAGCCTCGCCCGATCCGGATTCCGGTCGCGGAAGACGTGGAAGCTCGCGGGGGAGACGAGCGCGTTCTCCACGACGGTGATGGAAGGCGTGTCGGGGAAACGCGGCTTGGAACGGAAATAGGCCGCGTAGGCGCGGTCGAGATCATCCTGCGCGCCAGGCGGCGAAGCCTGTTCAGCCATGGGCGGCCTCTCCTTCATCGCGCCGCGGGGCTTCCAGCCGTTTCGCGATGCCCGGCTGGAGGCAGCTTCTCGACCGTCGAACCGGGGCCTGCCGACCGGGCGACCCGATCCCTGGGCGTGGCCCCGGTCTTGGGGCACCCCCTTCCGGAAGGACGCGGGGCACCCTAGCCGCCGCTGCCGTAAGCGGCGGCTATCTCGGCGAAGATGGCGTCCTCGCCCATCGGACGGGTATGGCTCTGGAGCTGGACGAAATCCCCGTAGGTCATCCGCTTGATCGCTTCCACGTCGTTGAAGATGGGCTTGAACTCGCCGCGCGGCGCGCGCCAGACGATCGTCTGCGGGTTTCCGCCGCCCTGGAAAGTGGCGAAGGAGAGGTTGGGGAAGAAATCGTGCAGGAAGAACACGACCTTGAACACATCCCCGTGCCAACTGGCGCCCGGCGCGCCCGCAAGGGCGCGCAGCTTGCGCGCGCGATCGGGGCTGCGCTCGGCGCTGTAGATGTCGCTCGGCACCGTGTCGTCCAGCAGGATGATGGGCCGTTCCGAGACGCTGGAGAGCGTCGCGCAGAAATCCCGCAGGATCTGCTCGAAGGTGTGCAGCCCGTCCAGGAACACCACGTCGTAGTCCCGCCTGGCCTCCTTCGAGGAGAAGAAGGCGTCGGAGGTGATCTCGAAGAAGCGGCAACCGGGCTGGTTGCGCTTCGCCTCGGGAAAGGCGAACACGGGGTCCACCGCGTCCTTCTCGGGCATGTCTATGCCGAAGAAGGTCTCGCCCTTCCGCACGCCGACCTCCAGGTAGCGTCTGCCGGCGACCAGATCGCGCGCCCTGTGCAGCCGACGGATGCTCCAGCCACTCATGTCGGATCCCCTCTCCGAGAGCGCCGCACAAGCCGAACCGCGGGCCCGCCGGCTGGTTTCCAAGGCTAGCGGCGCCGGCAGCGCGTGGAAAGCAGCCACGCGCCTTCACGGGTTGCGTTCCGCAACGCTCGGTCACGCGATTCCGGATCGCCGCAGGGCAGCGCCGGGGCTAGTCTCTCCCGCATGAACAGCCTGCTTGCCCGCACGCGCTTCGGCCTTCTCGGCGCGCCCGGCACGCTGCCCGGCGGAGATGGGCCGGAGGCGGTCCTCGCACAGCTCGGCGCCCCGTCGGCGCTGCCCCCCGCCGACGGCCTGCCGGACCTCGCCGAAGGGCTGCGCCTGATGCGCCACCGCGTGGCCGAACTGCGCGCCGCCGCCCGCGAGCAGCGCGAGGCGCAGCTCGTCACGCCGCTGCAGGTCAACATCGCCGAGGCCGAGTGGCGCCTCGCCGTCGCCACCACCACGCGCCTGCCCTTCCAGGAGCGGCTGGCGCTGCACTGGGCCAACCACTTCACCGTCGCCGCCGGCCTGCCGATGAGCTACCTGCTGGCCGACATGGACCGCACGGCCATCCGCCCGCACATGCTGGGCCGCTTCGCCGCGCTGCTGCGGGCCTGCATCACGCACCCGGCCATGCTCTCCTATCTCGGCAACGACCGTTCCTTCGGCCCCAATTCGCCCGAGGGCCGACGGCTGCAGCGCGGCCTGAACGAGAACCTGGCGCGGGAGCTGCTCGAGCTGCACAGCCTCGGCGTGGATGGCGGCTACACCCAGCAGGACGTGATCGAGACGGCGCTGATCCTCACCGGCTGGACGCTGCCGCCCGAGCGCGCGGCCGCCGAGCCCGCCGCCTTCCGGCCGGAGCGCCACGAGCCCGGCGCGCGCACCGTGCTCGGCCGGCGCTATCCGGAGGGCGGCGCGGAGCAGCTCCTCGCCCTGCTCGACGACCTGGCGCGCCACCCCTCCACGGCGCGCCACGTCACCCGGCGCCTCGTGCGCCATTTCCTGGGCGAGACGGCGCCCCCGGACCTCGCCGCCGGGCTGGCGCGCGTCTTTCTCGACACGGAGGGGGATTTGCGGGCCGTCACCGAGGCGCTGGTGCGCCATCCGGCGAGCTGGACCTTGCCGCCCCGCAAGCTGCGCCCGCCGGTGGAGCTGGTGTTCGGCGTCTCGCGGATGCTGGGCGGCCTGCCGCCGGCCCTGCCGCTGTACCGCACCCTGCGTTCGCTGGGCCAGCCCTGGCGCCAGCCAGGCTCCCCCGCCGGCTGGCCGGAGGAGGATGACGCCTGGGCCGCGCCGGATGGCGTGAAGTCCCGCCTCGACTGGGCGCTGCAGCTCGCCGCCCGGCGCGATCCCGCCCTGGACGCGCGGGCCCTGGCGGAGGCGAATTTCGGCCCCGCCCTCTCGGCGGAGACCCGCCAGGCGCTGCGCCGCGCCGCCGATGGCGGCCAGGCGCTCGCGCTGCTCGTCATGAGCCCGGAAGTGCAGAGGAGGTAGCGCCATGCCCCACCCCATCGGCCGCCGCGCCGCGCTCGCCGGGCTCGGCGCCCTCTTCGCCTGGAGCTTCGCGCCCCGCCTCTCCTCCGCGGCCGGCGGGCGGGACGTGCGGCTGCTCGTGCTCGTGCTGCGCGGCGGGCTGGACGGGCTGGCCGCCGTCCCACCCCTGGGCGACCCGGCCTTCCGTGAGATGCGCCAGGGCAGCGAGACCCTCCAGCCCGACGCCGCCCTGCCGCTCGACACCCTCTTCGCGCTCAACCGGAACATGCCAGCCCTGGCCGAGATGTTCCGCGCGCGCGAGGCGCTGATCCTGCACGCCATCGCCTCGCCCTACCGGGAGCGTTCGCACTTCGACGCCCAGCATGTGCTGGAGACGGGCCTGCCGGGCCTCGCGCCGGAGGAGCGCCATGGCTGGCTCAACCGGGCGCTCGAGCTGATGCCGCGGGGAGAGCGCCTGCCCCCGCCGCGGGGCCTCGCCGTCTCGCCGATGGTGCCGGTGATCATGGCCGGGCGCGCGCCGGTGGAGACCTGGCAGCGGCAGATCTTCCGCTACGCCGATGACGACACCATCGCCCGACTGCTCGACCTCTACGAGGCGCGCGACCCCGTCCTGGCCGAGGCGCTGCGCCGCGGCGCCCACCTGGACGGCGTGCTGCGCCACGACGCGCTGGAGGAGACGCCGCGCCCGCGCGCCAACCCCGGCCAGCCCGACTTCGCGGTCGAGGCTGTGGGGGCGGCCCGCCTCATGGCCCGGCCCGATGGGCCGCGCATCGCGGCCATCAGCTACGGCGGCTGGGACACGCACCATGACCAGGGCTCGATCCAGGGCCGACTCGGCCGGGTGCTGGGCGCGCTCGACTCGGCGCTGGCCGCGATCCGGACCGGGCTTCAGCCCGTCTGGCGCGACACTGTCGTGGCGGTGGTGACGGAGTTCGGCCGCACCGTGCGGGTCAACGGCTCGCGCGGCACGGACCATGGCGTGGGCACGGTGGCGCTGCTGCTCGGCGGCGCGGTGCGGGGCGGGCGCGTCATCAGCGACTGGCCGGGGCTCGCGCCGGCGCAGCTCTTCGAGGGGCGGGACCTGCGGCCGACGCTCGATCTGCGCGCGGCCATGAAGGGCGTGCTGGAGGAGCACCTCGGGATCGATGCGCGCGCGCTCGGCACGCGCGTGTTTCCGGGCAGCGAGACGCTTCGGCCCATTCGCGGACTGGTCGGCTGAGAGAGGCGCGCGCCCTGCCTCGCCTTGGATACTCGCCCGGCGCCACAGGGCGCTTCTTGCCGGCGCAACTCGCGTCCGGCAGTGTTTCGATCATCGAATGGCGTCCGCTGCAGACCGAGGAACACATGGCCGAAAGCTGGACCGAGGCGGATGCACGAGCCTTCGTCATGGCGCTTTTCGAGCACGTCGCCCGCGAGGATGCGCCGCGGCCCGAATGGATCGAGGACTGGACCCGCCGCGCCGTCAAACTCGGCGATGCCGCAAAAACCTTCGCCGCCTTCGTCAGCACGCCGGGTCATGTGAAGAGGCTGGCCGAGGAACGAGACGCGCGACCACGCTGGCCCATCGGTCATTTCTACTCCCCCGTGCCGAGCCGCAGTGAGCTCACGCGCGACGCCGCAAGGCTGTTCGGCCCCCGCGACCTGCCCGGCGTGGACCTCCGGGATGGAGAGCAGTTGCGACTGCTGAACAGACTTGCGGGTTTCTTCGACAGCATTCCTTTCCCCGAGAAAGCCGAGAAGCCCTTCCGCTACCACTACGCCAATACCAGCTATAATTTCGGGGACGCGCTCATCTACTGGGCGATGCTGAACCATCTGCGCCCCACCAGGATTCTTGAAATCGGCTCCGGATTCAGCTCGGCCCTCGCACTCGATACGTTGGATGTGCTGGGTCTACCCACCCGCTGCACCTTCGTGGACCCCTATCCGCAATTGGCCGAGCGCCTGCTCGGTCCCCTCGCTCCCCCGCATTCCATTCTTCCGAAGCGCGTCCAGGACGTGGACCTCGTGATCTTCGAGGAACTGCAGGACGGAGACCTACTATTCATAGACAGCACTCATGTGCTGAAAACCGGAAGCGATGTCCACTT
>JBKBSR010000199.1:0-6035 GCA_046291055.1 Roseococcus sp. | reverse complement strand
GCCACCGCCACGCCATCGAGGGCGGCGTAGAGGTCGCGCCACTCGCGGCCTGCGGCGAGGAACTCGCGCACGCTCGCGGTGTAGAAGGGGTGCAGCGCCGCCACCGCCACGCCATCGAGGGCGGCGTAGAGGTCGCGCCACTCGCGGCAGGGCGCCTGCGCGCCGGCGGCCAGATTCATCGGCGCGAGCAACTGGCCGATGGCGACGGGGTCGGCGGGAAAGAGCTCGCCGATCAGGGTCACGGCGCGCCCATCGGCCAGGGTGCGCGGCCGCGCGACGGGGCCCTGCTCCGCCTCGTGCCGCGCGTAGCGCAGCATCGCGCCGCTCAGCACGTCCTTGGCCTCCGCATGGGTCGGCACGCCGAAGCCCGGCACGTCTATGCCGATGATCCGCACGCCGTTGATCTCCTTCGGCAGGAGATCGAGCGGCACGCCCGAGGCGGTGGGCACGCAGAGGTTGGTGACGACGATGGCGTCGTAGTCCTCGGGCTTCGCCGTGGCGATCACCGCGTCTCGGATGTCCTCGAACAGCTTGCCGGTGACGAGGGTTTCCGAGTTGAAGGGCACGTAGCCCACGCTGCGCTTCGCGCCGTAGAAGTGGCTCGTGAAGGTCAGGCCATAGACGCAGCAGGCGCTGCCCGAGAGGATGGTGGCCACGCGGCGCATGCGCAGGCCGACGCGGAGGGATCCGAAGGCGGGGCACATGCTCTGCGGCTGGTCGTGCGGGCCGCGCGGATAGTCGGCCATGAGCCGGTCCATCGCCTCGCTCTTGCCGGCGGCGCGGGCGGCGGCCTGCATCGTCTCCCGCCCGGCATGGCAGCCGGGGCCGGTCGCATCGTCGCGCGGGGGCAGCGTGTCCATGCCTCAGACCCCCTGGTAGACGACTTCGAGGGAGGGCTTCGCGCGCTTCTCCACGCCGCACATGTCCTCGATCGCGGCGGGGGTGAGCACCACGTCGCGCCCCACCGTCTCGCCCTTGAACAGGCCGAGCAGCGCCTCCTGGGAGAGCGGGGCGGGGCGCAGGGGCGGCGCGCTGGCCACCTGCTCGGCCAGCGCGGCGAAGAGCGGGCCCCAGGGGCCGTCCGGCCTGCCCACGATCTCGTAGGAGGCGGACTTGCGCCGGATGTCCTCGTGCGCGGGGATGGAGGCGAGCACCGGGATGCCCGCGGCGGCGGCGAAGGCCGCGGCCTCGCCGGTGCCGTCGTCCTTGTTCACCACCATGCCGGCCACGCCGACATTGCCGCCGAGCTTGCGGAAATACTCGACCGCCGAGCAGACGTTGTTCGCGACGTAGAGCGACTGCAGGTCGTTGGAGCCGACGACGATCACCTTCTGGCACATGTCGCGCGCGATCGGCAGGCCGAAGCCGCCGCAGACCACGTCGCCCAGGAAGTCGAGCAGCACGTAGTCGAAGTCCCAGTCGTGGAAGCCGAGCTTCTCCAGCGTCTCGAAGCCGTGGATGATGCCGCGCCCGCCGCAGCCGCGGCCCACTTCCGGCCCGCCCAGTTCCATGGCGAAGACGCCGTCTCGCTTGAAGCAGACATCGCCGATGGCGACCGCCTCGCCGGCCGCCTTCTTGCGGCTGGAGGTCTCGATGATGGTGGGCGTCGAACGGCCGCCGAAGAGCAGCGAGGTTGTATCGCTCTTCGGATCGCAGCCGATGAGCAGCACGCGCTTGCCCTGCTGAGCCATCATGTAGCTGAGGTTGGCCAGCGTGAAGGACTTGCCGATGCCGCCCTTGCCGTAGATCGCGATGATCTGCGTCCTCTTCGCGGGGGCGGCGGCCTCGGGGCCGCTCCTTCCCTCGCTGGAGGGCTGCATGTTCCCGGGCACGGCGTTCATTCGGGCTTCCTCCAGTCGAGAACCATCTTGAGGCAGGCCGCATCGCCGAAGGCGGTGCGATAGGCGGCTGGCGCGGCCATCGCGGGCTCGCGGTGGGTGATGAGCCCGTCGAGCGAGAGGCGCCCCGCATCGAGCAGGGCGCGCAGCGCCGCCATGTCGCCCGGCGCCCATTCGGCGGCGATGCGCAGCCGCGCCTCGCGCATGAAGGCGGGGGCGAAGGCGAAGGAGAGGCGGTCGTAGAAGCCCGCGAGGGTGATCTCGCCCTGCGGGGCGAGGCGGGCGATGAGCGCATCGAGCAGCGCGGCGTCGCCGCTGGCGTCGCAGATGCGCGCGTAGTCGCGGCGCTGGTCGGCCTCGGCGGTGGTGACGATGTAGCCCTCGGCGCCGGTGGCGCGGGCGGTGTTCGCCTCCCACACGGTCGGCGCGGGGGCACCCATGGCCAGGGTGATGCGCGCGAGCAGCCGGCCCAGCACGCCATGGCCGACGATCAGCTCTGGCGGATGGTCCGCGATCGCGTGATAGGCGGTGGCGGCGAGCGCCAGCAGCACCGCGCGCTCGCCCAGCGCCTCGTCCACCGGCACGACGCGGCGGCCCGGGGCGACCAGCCGCCCCGCGGCGCCGCCGAACAGGCCGCGCACATCCTTGAAGCCCCGCGAGCCGGGGATGAACACCCGGCTGCCCAGGGCGTGGCCGGAGGCGGGGCCGGCGGCGACCACGCGGCCCACGCTTTCGTATCCCGGCACCAGCGGATAGCCCATGCCCGGGAAGTGCGGCATCCGGCCATGCCAGAGCAGCTTCTCCGTGCCGGTGGAGATGCCCGACCACTCCACCTCCACCACCACATCCTCCTCGCTCGGGGGCAAGAGGGCCACGCGCTCCAACCGGAGCTGCTCCGGCTCGGTGAGGATCACGGCGATCGTGTCCATCGGGTGGGGTTTCCTCGGGAAGCAGAAATCAATCTAAAGAGACGATGTAAACTGTCAAGCAAAATGGACATCTTGGATGGGGATCGGCCATCCTCCGCCCGCGGCGTCAGGTGGCCGTGACGGGGAGACTCTTGGGCAGCAGCCGCCGGGCTTCGTGGCGGATCAGCGCGGCGAGCTGCTCGCGCCCCGGACATTCGGGGACGGCGCCCGCGGCCGAATCGGCGAGGGCCGTCAGCCGCGCCACCGCCCCGCGCAGACCAAGCTCGCGCACCGCGCTCGGGCGGCCATGCGCGGCGTCCTGCCCCACGGGCTTGCCGAACTCCTCCTCGGCTGCCAGCGCATCGGCGATGTCGTCCGCCACCTGGTAGGCCTCGCCCAGCCGCTCGCCCACGGCCCGCCAGGCCTCGACGGGGCCGCCGGCCGCCGCGGCCCCGGCCATGCTGGCTCCGGCGAAGAGCGCCGCGGTCTTCGCGCGGTGATAGGCCGAGACATCCACCCGCGGCTCGCACTCCCAGGCCTGGCCGGCGACGATGCCGAGCGGCGTGCCCACCGCCTCGCCGATGATCCGCAGCACCGTGCAGACGCGCTCCCCATGCGCGGCGGGGCAGCGCAGCACATGCTGGAATGCGAGGACGATCAGCGCATCGCCGGCCAGCAGCGCCAGCGGCTCGCCATAGGCCTTGTGGACGGTGAGCCGGCCGCGCCGGGTCGCCGCGTCGTCGAAGGCGGGCATGTCGTCATGCACCAGCGAGGCGCAGTGCAGCAGCTCGATCGCCGCGGCCGTCGCGTCCGCGAGCGCGGGATCATCGCCACCGCAGGCCTCCGCGGCCGCGAGGCACAGCCGCGGGCGGATGCGCGCGCCTCCGGGGAAGACCGCGTGGCTCATCGCAAGGCTGAGCAGGGGCGGCGTCGGCCCCGGCCGCAGGGCCTCGGCGAGGCTGCGTTCGATGCGCGCGATGGCATCCATGGAGCTCTCTCCCTTCGGAAGTCCATGATGCCATCTGACGCGCTAGACTGTCAGCTAAAATGGACAACAGCTTTGGTCGGATGTTCCCGAACCGGGACGGCCGAGGCGCGAAAGCCCCTCAGCGCCGGCGCACGTCGTCGAAGGCGCCCGTGACGCCGCGCTGGCAACTCCCGTCTTCCAGCATCCGGCGATAGCCGTTCGCGGCGCCCACGCAGGCCTGCGCCAGGCCGCGCCGGTTGGCGTCGGTGGCGCGCCGCACGTCGTTGATGAAGCGGTTCACCTCGCCATGGGCCGCCGCCTTCTCGGCCGGCGTCTTGTTCGACACCTCGATGCATTGCCGCCACAGCCGCACCTGCTCGTCGCAGCGCTGCACCCCCGTCGCGTCATTCGCCGCGGGGCGCGGCTGCGCGGCGGCCACGAGCGGGACCAGAGCCAGAGCCAGGGACAGCAGGGCTGCGCGCATCGGTCGTCCTCCCACCATGGACGCGAAGATAGCGTGCCGCGGGCCTCCTCCCACCAACCAGCGCGGGAAACCCAGGGGGCGGCATGCACGCGGGCGCATCATCCCCCGCGCCGGCCGAGTTCCGCCAGCACCGCCTCGGCGGCCGCCTCGCTCGGCAGGCCGGAGGGCGGCGCGAGCCGCGCCAGCGCCTCGCGGAAGCCCGCGCGCTGCGCCTCTGCCTCCGCGCCCCCCGCGAGCAGCGGCGCCAGCGCCCGCTCCAGCGCCGCCGGCGTGCAGTCCTGCTGCAGCCGCTCCGGCACCACCTCCCGCCCGCAAAGCAGGTTCACCAGGCTGACGAAGCGCACCCGGATCAGCCGCCGCGCCAGCGCCGCGCTGATCGGGTTCACGCGGTAGGCCACCACATGCGGCAGCCCCGCCACCGCCGCCTCCAGCGAGGAGGTGCCGGACTTGATCAGCCCCGCCCGCGCCGCGGCCATCGCATCCGCCTTCTCGGCCGGCGCGCGCACGAAGCGCAGGGGCCGGCCGAAGGCCTCGGCCTGCGCGCGCACCATGGCCTCCACCGGCCCCGCCAGCGCGAGGACCGGCGCGACATCGGCGGGCAGCGCCCGCACCGTCTGCGCGAAGACGGGCAGCAGCCGGCGCACCTCGCCGCGCCGGCTGCCGGGCATCACGATCAGCCCGCGCCCCTCGATCGGGAAGCGCGCCGCCGCGCCCAGCGCCGCCTCGCTCTCCAGGATCGGGTGGCCCACGAAGCTCACGGGAATGCCCGCCTGCTCGAAGAGCGGCGCCTCGAAGGGCAGCAGGGCGAGGATGCGGTCCACCCGGCGCGCGATCTCCTTCACCCGCCCCGGCCGCCAGGCCCAGACCTGCGGGGCCACGTAGTGCACCACGGGGATGCCCAGCGCCTTCACCCGCGCGGCCAGGCGCAGCGTGAAGCCCGGGCTGTCTATGGTCACGACGAGGCGCGGGGCGCGGCGCGCGATGTCCTGCGCCGTCTCCTCCAGCCGGCGCGCGAGGCGGCGCAGGCTGGGCAGCACCTCCAGGAAGCCCATCAGCGCCAGCTCCTCGATAGGGAACAGGCTCTCCAGCCCCTCGGCGGCCATGCGCTCGCCGCCGAGCCCCGCGAAGGCGAGCCCCGGCGCGCGCGCGCGCAGCGCCGCCATCAGCCGCGCGCCCAGGATGTCGCCCGAGGCCTCGCCGGCGACGAGGTAGATCAGGCTCACGCGAAGGCCGCGGGCTCTGGGCGCGGGATGGAGGCGCGCGGCCAGTCGCGGTGGTTGCGCACCGCGCCCTCGGCGCGCACCGCCTCGATCCGCGCGGGATCGAGCCGCGCGAGCACGAGGCCGGGCGCGTCGTAGCCGCCCTCGGCGATCACCCCGTCCTCGGTGAAGCCGCGGTCCACGGGGCCGAAGATCCCGGCCGCGCCGTGGTTCTCGTCCAGCGCGGCCGAGGCCGCGAAGCCGCCCACCGTGGGCGCGACCGCCACGAAGCACTGGTTCTCCATGGCGCGGGCGCGCGCGGCGATGCGCACGCGCTGGAAGCCGTGCGCCGTGTCGGTGCAGGTGGGCACGAGAACGAGCCAGGCGCCCGCCTCCACCTGCGCGCGCACGAGCTTCGGGAACTCCGCATCGTAGCAGATGGCGATGCCGATCAGCCCCCAGGGCGTGGGAAAGACATTGGGCGGCGCGCCGGGCGAGACGCCCCAGCGCTCGCTCTCGAAGCGCGTCATCTGCCGCTTCTCCTGCATGGCGAGGCGGCCGTCGGGCGCGATCAGCGGCGCGCGGTTCACCACCCGGTCGCCATCGGCCATGGGAAGGGTGCCGGGCTGCAGCCAGAGG
>JBKBSR010000198.1:0-6051 GCA_046291055.1 Roseococcus sp. | reverse complement strand
CTTCCCCCCCGCGTGGGGCCCCTCCGCTTCGCCTGGAAGATGATTCTCGACCCGGCGCTGGTGTTGGCGGCGCGGCTCGACCCCGCGCTGCTGCTGCCCTACGCTGAGGAGACTGAATACCGCGAGGCCAACGGCCACGCGCAGCTCTGGCTGCTCGGGCGGCGGATGGTCTCGGGCGGCGGCTACTGGGATCCCTCCTACGGCCGCGAGCAGGGCGGCGACGGCTCGGTGCTCGCCGCCGGCTATTGCGACGCGGAGAACCATCACTTCCTGCACCGCATCGCCTGGATCACCCAGCGCCCCGACACGCCGGACGATCCGGCCACGCAGCAATGCCGCGCCGTGGCGCGCATCGCGGGCGAACTGCACCTGCCCGTGCTGCGCGTGGAGACGAACGGGCTCGGCCGCTTCCTGCCGGCGCTGCTGAAGCGGGAGATGGCCCGCCAGGGCGTGGCCTGCGCGGTGGTGGAGCATGTGAACCGCCGCCCCAAGGCGGAGCGCATCCTCGCCGCCTTCGATCCGCTGCTCGCCGCGCGGCGGCTGCACGCGCACGAGTCGGTGCTGCGCACGCCCTTCGCGCGCGAAATGGCGGAGTGGCGGCCCGATGCCAGGGGCGCGCGCGACGACGCGCTGGACGCGGCGGCGGGCGTGATCCTGGCCGAGCCGGTGCGCCTGCCCGCCCTGCCGCCCAGGCCGCCCAGGCCGGCCTGGCGCGGCTAGGCCCGGCGACGCCGCTTGAGGATCTCGCTCGCGTGGCGCGCCAGGCCCTCGCCCGTGATGGCGAAGCTGCCATCGGCGCGGCGCAGCGCCCAGCCCATGCGCGCGAGGCGCTCCAGGCAGGGCTGGTCCGCGAGGCCCGAGGGCCGCCCGCCCGGCCCCGACAGCGTCAGCCGGTGCAGCGCCGAACGGCAGCAGGTTTCCAGATACGGCTCGTTCCACATCCGCTCGTCCAAGGCCCCCCTTCAGACCCCCGCTGTGTGGGGTCTCGTCGCCCGCAGCGCAAGGAGATCCCATGTTCGCCCTCGACCCCGGCCTTCTGTGGTGGCTCGTGATCGCCGAGGCGCCCATGCTCGTCAGCGTCTACTGGATGCTGCACGGCATCCGGCGCGACCTCGACCGGCCCAGCGCCCGCCCGCCCGACGGGCTGGAGCGCACCCGCGACGATCTCGCCGGCTTCAAGCTGGAGGTCGCGCGGACCTACGTGCCGCTCTCGCTGATCCGCGACGTGGACCGGCGGCTGACCGAGCAGCTCCTGCGCATCGAGGAGAAGCTCGAGGAGATGCGCCGCCAGCAGGAGAACCGCCGATGATCGCCCCGAAGATCGAGGCCCGGGAGGCCGCGGCCGAGCTGCTTGCCCGCGTGCTCTACGCCGAGGCCGGGGAGCGCCCGGTGCGCGCCATCGAGGCCCTGGCCGCCCTGGTCCTCAACCGCGCCCGCGCGGCCCAGGCCTGCCCCGTCGCGGCGCTGCGCTACGCGGGCGGGGCGACGCCCGCGAGCCTGCCGCGCGCCCTCATCGCCGTGCTGCGCGCGCCCTTCCAGTTCCCGACGCGCCATCCGCGCCACCACGCCCATGCGCGCTTCGCCGCGCCGCCGCCGGGCGATCCGGCGCTGGCGGTCTGCCGGCGCGTCGCCGCCCGGGCGCTCGGCGGCGCGCTACCCGACGCGACGGGCGGCGCACTGCTGTGGCACGACGAGACGCGCCTGCCCCGCTGGGCCATGAGGCGCCTGCCCAGCGCGGCCATCGGCGGCCTCGTCTTCTACAGGGACCGCGCCTGAGCTAGACGCGCCGCATGGAGGCGATGATCTACACGCTGGTGCGCGGCGCGGAGTGGCGCGAGGCCGAGCGCCGCGGCGCCTATCACGGCAGCGCCGACGACCGGCGCGACGGTTTCCTGCACTTCTCCACCGCCGCGCAGCTCCGCG
This sequence comes from Roseococcus sp., assembly GCA_046291055.1. GTDB lineage: Bacteria > Pseudomonadota > Alphaproteobacteria > Acetobacterales > Acetobacteraceae > Roseococcus. The sequence goes on along the minus strand of JBKBSR010000198.1, from coordinate 4,128 downwards.
CCACGGCGGCCAAGCACCGCCGGGGCGAGGCCGATCTCTGGATGATCGAGGCCGAGGCCGCCGCACTCGGCGCGGCGCTGCGCTGGGAGCCGGCCTCCGGCGGCACGCGCCCCGGGCTGTTCCCCCATCTCTACGCGCCGCTGCCGCTCGTGGCGGTGCGCCGCGCCCTGCCCGTGCCGCTCGATGCGGAGGGGCGTCACGTCTTCCCGCCCGACATTCCCTGACGCTCCCGCGCGGCGCGCGCCACCGCGCGCTCGCTCATCACGCAGGCCAGCACCACGATCGCGCCGCCCAGCATCACCTCGGCGCCCGGCGCGTTGCCGAACACCATGAGATCGAGCGTGACGGACCAGGGCAGCGCGATGAACTCGAAGGGCGCGAGCCGCGCCGGGCTCGCGTGCCGGAAGGCGAGGGCGAGCAGGATGGTCGCCGCCCCCGCGAGCACGCCGTTCGAGACGAAGCGCGCCCAGGCCTCGGCGTCCGGCGTCACCCAGTGCAGCCCGGCGAAGGGCGCGGTGGCCAGCAGCCCGAACAGCGAGGGCCAGAACACCAGCCGCGCGATCCCCGGTTCGCCGCGAAGACCGCGGTTGACGGTGATGTTGATGGCGTAGCACAGCGTGCCGAGCAGCGCGCAGGCGAAGCCGAAGGCCGATCCTCCCTCGCCGAGCTGCGGCCAGAGCGCCACCATCACCCCCCCGAACCCCACCCCGGACCAGGCCCAGGCCGCGCGCGGCACGCGCTCGCGCAGGAACAGCGCGGCCATCGCCAGCGTCATGAAGGGCGCGGTGAAGAAGACCAGGTAGCCGTCGGCGAGCGGCAGGTGGCGGAAGGCGAGGAAGAACAGCACGCCCGAGAAGAGCATCGCCACCGCGCGCAGCCCGTGCAGGAAGGGGTGCGCGGTGGCCAGCGGCCCGCCCAGCCCGCGCGCGGCCGCGCGCAGCAGGAACAGCAGCAGCAGCAGCGTGGCGTGGCGCAGGAAGATGGCCTGCGCCGCGCTGTGCTCCGCCGACAGGATCTTGCTGTTCGCATCCAGGATGCCGAACAGGCCGATACCGGCCATCAGCATCGCCGGGCCCTTCACCGCCGCTGTCCCCTCGCCGTGTGACGCCCCCCGTCTCGGGCGGCGGGGAGGCTGTGTCAACGCGCGCTTTGCCGCTATGCAGCGCCCGCCATGACGCCCGCCCTCGCCTCCGCCGCCCTGCCGCTGCTGCGCCTGATGGACGCCGAGACCGCGCACGGCCTTGCGCTGCGCGCCCTCGCCCTCGGCCTCGCGGGGCGGGACGAGCGGCCCGATCCGCCCGCCCTGGCCATCGAGGCGCTGGGGCTCTCCTTCCGCAACCCGATCGGCCTCGCCGCCGGCTTCGACAAGGACGCGGCGGCGGTGCTGCCGCTGCTGCGCCTCGGCTTCGGCTTCGTCGAGGCCGGCACCGTCACGCCGCGGCCGCAGCCGGGCAATCCGCGCCCGCGCCTGTTCCGCCTCGCCGAGGACCGCGCGGTGATCAACCGCATGGGCTTCAACAATGCCGGGCTCGAGGCCTTCCTCGCCCGGCTCTCCGCCCTGCCGCGCCCACTGCCCGGAATCCTCGGCGCCAATGTCGGCGTGAACAAGGAGGGCGCGGAGCCCGAGCGCGACTACCCCCTGCTCTGCCGCGCCGTGGCGCCGCATGCGGACTACGTGACCATCAACATCTCCTCGCCCAACACACCGGGCCTGCGCGACCTGCAGGGCGAGGAGCGCCTGGCCTCGATACTCGCCGCGGTGGACCCGCCCGGCCTCGGCCGGCCCGTGCTGGTGAAGCTGGCGCCCGATCTCGCGGAGGAGGCGCTGGGGCCCATCGTCGAGGTCTGCGTGCGCGCGGGGGTGGCGGGGCTCATCGTCTCCAACACCACGCTGGCGCGGCCCCCTTCGCTGCGCTCGCCGCACCGGGGCGAGGCGGGGGGGCTGTCGGGCGCGCCGCTCTTCGGCCCCTCGACCGAGATGCTGCGCCGCGCGCATCGCCTGGCGCGCGGGCGGCTCGTGCTGATCGGGGCGGGCGGGGTGGCGAGCGGGGCCGAGGCCTATGCGAAGATCCGCGCCGGCGCCTCCCTCGTGCAGCTCTACACGGGCTTCGCCTATGGCGGACCGGCGCTGGTGGGGCGCATCAAGCGCGAACTGGCGGAGTGCCTGGCGCGCGACGGCGTCGCGCGCGTGGCCGATGCGGTGGGGGTGGAGTCGTGAAGATCCTGGAGGGCCTCGCGCCCGTCGCCGACGAGTACGAGGGCTTCGTGCTCGATCTCTGGGGCGTGGTGCATGACGGGCGCGCGCTCTATCCCGGCGTGGCGGACTGCCTCGCCCGGCTGCGCGCGCGCGGCAAGCGCATCGCCTTCCTCACCAACGCGCCGCGCCGCGCCTGGTTCATCCAGGCCATGCTGGACCGCATGGGGCTCGACCGCGCGCTGTATGACGGCATCCTCTCCTCCGGCGAGGTGACCTGGCGCTGGCTGCGCGATCGGCCCGCGCCCGTCTTCTCCCGGCTCGGCCGGCGCGGCTTCCACATCGGCCCTGAGCGCGACCTCTCGGTGGTGGAGGAGGGCGTGGCCGAACTCGTCCCCGAGCCCGAGCAGGCCGATTTCCTGCTGAACACCGGCCCCGATCCCGAGCGCGGCTCCCACTCGGCCGAGGCCTACCGCCCCGCGCTCGCGCGCTGCTTCGCCGCCGGCCTGCCCATGGTCTGCGTGAACCCGGATCGCGCGGTGATGGTGGGCGGCGAGCGGATCATCTGCGCCGGCGCGCTGGCCGACATCTACCTCGAATGGGGCGGCGAGGTGGTGGAGGTCGGCAAGCCCGATCCGGCCGTCTATGGCCCGGTGATGGAGACGCTGGGCCTCGATGATCCAAAGCGCGTGCTGGCGGTGGGCGACACGCCGCACACCGACCTCGCCGGAGCGGCCGCCGCCGGCATGGACAGCCTCTGGGCGATGACCGGCCTCACCGCCGACGCGCATGGCGAGAACCCGGACCCCGCCGTGCTGGCGCGCGTGGCGGAGGAGGAGGGTGTGGCCCCCCGCGCCGCGCTGCGCGCCCTGCGCTGGTGACACGGGCGGCATCACACGCCGCCCGCCTCAGCCGAGCAGCGCGCGCGTCTCCTGCGCCGCCTCGGCGAGGCTGACGCGCCGCGCCTCCACCCCCTCGGGCAGCGCGGCCAGGATGCGGGAAGGGCAGGCGCGGTCCAGCAGCACGAAGACGCCGCGATCCTCCGCCCGGCGCACCAGCCGGCCGAAGGCCTGGCGCAGCCTGTGCCGCGCCAGCGCGTCGTCATGCTCCTGGGGCGCGCCGCCCGAGAGGTGCAGCCGCCGCTCGCGGTGCAGGATGGTGCGGCGCGGCCAGGGCACGCGGTCGAACACCAGCAGGCGCAGCGACCGTCCGGGCACGTCCACCCCGTCGCGCATCGCATCGGTGCCGAGCAGGCAGGCGTTCTCCTCGGCGCGGAAGATGTCCACCAGCGTGGCGTTGTCCATCGCGTCCACATGCTGGGCGTAGAGCGGGATGCCGGCGGCCTCCAGCGGCGGCGCGATGCGCCGGGCCACCTCGCGCAGGCGGCGGATGGCGGTGAACAGGCCGAGCGCCCCGCCGCCCGCCGCGAGGAAGAGCCGCTGCATCGCCGCCGCCACCTGGCCGGGCTGGCGCGAATCCACGTCGGTCACCACGAAGGCGCGGGTGTTGGCCGCGTAGTCGAAGGGCGAGGGCACGGCGGCGCGCAGCGCCGGCAGCGGCAGATGCGCCGCGCCCGTGCGCGTCTCGGCCTCGCGCCAGGCGGCCTCGGGATCCGCGCGCTTCGCCGCGTCGGTCAGCGTGGCGGAGGTGACGAGCAGCCCATGCGCGGGCGCGGCCACCGCCTGGGCGAAGGGGATGGTGGGATCGAGCCAGTGGCGGTGCAGCCCGGCATCCACCTCGCGCCCCTCGCGGCGGTCCAGTTGCAGCCACTCCACCATCACCGGCCGCTCGCCCGGCGCGCGCGGCGCGGCGGCGAGGCTGCCCAGCATGGCGCGCCAGGCGGCGAGCGGCATCAGCGCGCGCCGCTCGATGCCGCGCAGCGCCGTATCGAGACGGATGCGCTCGCCCGCCTCGCCATCCTCCTCCCCCGCCTC